>JAUXOH010000017.1 GCA_030682505.1 Candidatus Didemnitutus sp.
TGCTGGCCGGGATGATCTTTGCCGCGTCCGGTCGGGGAGAGATTGCCGGTCCCCCCATCCTGGGCTTCGACAAGGTCGCGCATTTTTTTGTCTTCGGGCTGCTGGCCACTTTGGTGGTGAGAAACGGATTTGCGGCCCGCCGGGCCTGGATGGCGGTGGCGCTGGTTTCAGCCTTCGGGGCGAGCGACGAATGGCACCAGAGCATGACGCCCGGACGCGCCATGCAGCTCGCGGACTGGGTGGCCGACACCCTCGGGGCGGCGGTGGCGGTGGCCGCCTATGCGGGATGGCCCCTTTATCGGCGGGTCTTGGAAATCCCGCTGGCGGCGGGCCCAAAGAGCCGGATTGAAAAGAAGGCGCAGATGCCGCCAAATGGCGGCGTCGTATGAAATCCGCCGCGGCCCAAGCACGCCTGATCCAACTTCGCGCCGAGATCACCCGGCACGACGAGTTGTATTACCGCGCGGCGCAACCGGAGATCAACGACCGCGAATACGACCGCCTGAAGGCTGAGCTGGCCGAACTCGAGGCGAAGTTTCCGGAGTTCGCCGTGGCGGCCTCGCCGACGGACCGGGTGGGCGACGATCGGTTGACGGGCTTTGCGACCTACCGGCACCGGCTGCCGCTGCAGAGTCTCGACAACACTTACACGGAAGAGGAGCTGCGGGCGTTTCACACGCGCCTGGTCAAACAGCTGAATCGCGAGGACTTCGCCTACGTCGTTGAGCCCAAGATCGATGGCTTGGCCGTGAGCGTGACCTACGAGCAGGGAAAGCTCGTGCGCGCTGTGACGCGGGGGAACGGAGAGGAGGGCGATGATGTGACCGAGAATGTCCGCACGATTCGCACCCTGCCGCAGGAGTTGCAGGCGACCGAGGGACAGGTGCTGCCCGACGTGATCGAGATCCGCGGCGAGATATTTCTCACGACCGCGGAGTTTCAGCGCATCAATCAGGAACGCGAGGAAGAGGGCGAGGCCCTCTATGCCAATCCGCGCAACCTCGCGGCGGGCACCGTCAAATTGCTGGACTCCAAGGAAGTCGCGCGCCGGAAACTCGAAATCGTGCTTTATGGCGTCGGCTTTTGCGAACCGGCGGTGGCGGAGTCCCAGTCGCAGTTCCACGCCTTGGTGAGGCAAAGGGGCCAGCCGACGCTGGAGCGATTCTGGACCGCGCAGGGAATTGACGAAGCTTGGGCCGCCGTGCGCCGTCTCGATGAGTTGCGGCATGCGTTTCGCTACGGCACGGACGGTGCCGTGGTGAAGCTCGACAACTTCCGCTGGCAACGCGAAGCCGGTCGCACCGCCAAGGCGCCCCGCTGGGCAATTGCCTACAAATTCGAGCCCGAGCGCGCGGAGACCCGGATCAACGCCATCACGGTGCAGGTCGGACGCACGGGCGTGCTGACACCGGTGGCCGAGCTCGAACCAGTGGCGCTCTCGGGTTCGACGGTTTCGCGCGCCACGCTGCACAACCGCGATGAAATCGAGCGCAAGGACATCCGGGTGGGCGATTACGTGCTGGTGGAAAAGGCGGGCGAGATCATTCCGGCCGTCATTGAAGTCGTGTTGCCACGCCGCGCGCCCCAGTGCGTGCCCTATCAGTTTCCCACCGCCTGTCCGGTTTGTGGGACCGCAGTGATGCAGATCGAGGGCGAAGTGGCGATGCGGTGCCCGAACGCCAACTGTCCGACGCAAGTGCGCCGACGGTTGACGCATTTTGCGTCCAAGGCGGCGCTCGACATCGACGGCCTCGGGACGGCGATGGTCGACGAGCTGGTCGCGCGGGGTTGGGTCAGGGAATTGTCCGATGTTTTCCGGTTGCGGCGCGATGACCTGCTCACGCTGGGCAAGAACGTGGAGAAATCGGCCGACAATCTGCTTGCTGCGATCGCGGCCAGCAAGACGTGCGACTTGTGGCGCCTGATTCACGGGCTGGGCATTCCGCACGTGGGGGTGGCGGCTTCGAAGGACCTCGCGAGTCACTTTCGCCGCATTGAAAGCCTGAGCGAGGCGAAGTTTGAGCAGTTCATTGCGAACAAGCAGACCTTGATTTCCGGCATCGGGGAAGTGATGGCGCGGTCCATCACGGGATTCTTCAACGAGCCGCGCAACCGGGCGCTGATCTTGGATTTGATTCGCGCCGGCGTCAGACCGGTGGCTCCGGCGGAGCGGGCGACCGGCAGCACCCGGTTCGCGGGCAAGACTTTTGTCCTGACCGGCACGATGCCCACGCTCACGCGCGACGAGGCGTCGGCGCTGATCGAGGCCGCCGGCGGCAAGGTCTCGGGCAGCGTGAGCAAGAAAACCAGCTATGTGCTCGCGGGCAGCGAAGCGGGTTCGAAGCTCGACAAAGCGCGCGAGCTTGGCGTGCCCGTGATCGACGAGGCCGAGTTTAGGCGGATGCAGGCGGGTGATTAGAGTTGGCGGAAAGTTCCATCTTGTTCTCTCCGTCCACGGACAGGGGACCGGGGCCCGCCGCGAGAATCACCGTCAGCAGGACCAGCACGAGCGCGGAGAATTCCAGGGATTGGCCGGCACTGAGCAGCCCCTCATGGCGGTGAATGAGAAAGACCGCCCCGGCCAGAATCGGCACCTGCACGCCGGCGGCGAGGCGGGTGAGCAATCCGGCGATGAGCAGGATGCCGCCGACAAAATGCGCCACGGCAACGTAGTGCAGCAGGGCGACGGACAAGAGCCAGGGTTGGCCCGAGCGTTGCAGCATGTCGGTGATCTGATCCGAACGGGAACTGGTGAACATCAACACCCCACGAACGAAGAGACCGACGCCCAGATAGATCCGGACCAGATCGAGCCATACCTTCGGATGGGCTTCCGCCCAGTTGAACCAATGACGCAGCTTTTCCATGTGACACCTCGGGGTAAGCGTGGATTGCCGGCGGGCGTCGTGTCCGCCGATCAGCCCAAGCTTATCCGGGAAGGCGCCGCGGTCAATGCCGCCGCCCGCGGCAGCGCAAACCTCAGAAACCCTGCCGTTGGAGCTGGACGCTGAGTTCGCGTTGAAACACCTGCACATCAGCCGCGCTCGGCTTGTAGTTGGGCTGTCCCGTGTCGAGCATCAGGCGTCCGGATTGATCCAGGGCCCATTTGCCGCTGACGCCGTCGCTGAAGGTGACATTGCCACTGACCATGGCGCCCGGCCGAATCAGGCGATCCACTTCAACCGTGACCTGGCCGATGCCAGCGGGAGGCGCGGCCGGCACCCCTTCGTCTTCGGGGAAATTATCACCGGCAATCTCGTCTTCGTCGCCCTCGGCACCGGGGGCGGCACTCCTTTCGGCCGGAGCCGCCGGACGGACGGGCGTCGTTTTGGAAACGTCGCTCGTATCGACCTTGGGCGCGCGGTCCTTGAGTGCGAGGTCGAGGTCATCGACAAGGAAGCGCACGTCGCGGTAGGTCATCGTGATCTGGAATTGATCCAGAAGTTTCTTTTGAACCGTGGAGAGGTTGTCACCGGCGGTGACCCACGCAGTGACGGTTTGTTTTTGTTCAGGAGTGAGATTCATCGAAAAGCAGCGCGGTCGAGAAGACGGATATCCACGAATTGGTAGTGATCCTGTTGAAAAGGACAAGCGTCAGCGACGGAGACGGCATGGTGGACGGGGAGGTGGGAAACGCAGCAGGCCCGGCTCGCGCCGGGCCTGCGGTTGGTGGTGTGCGGCTAACGAAGTCTGGTGGCGCCCTATTTGGACAACTGAGTTTTGAGGAAATCGACGCTGCCGCGCACGGAATCGTCGGTTTCCATCATGTTTTCCACGGTCTTGATGGCGTGGATCACGGTGCCGTGGTCGCGGCCGCCGAAGGCATCACCGATCTCCTGCAGGGAGTGGCGGGTCAACTGGCGGGCGAGATACATCGCGATTTGGCGGGGGAAGGCGATCGCATTGGGCCGACGTTTGCTCGTCATGTCCGAGTGGCGGATCTGATAATGATCGGCGACCCGCTTCTGGATGCCCTCGATGTTGAGGCGGTTCTGGGCCTCCTCCATCAACGCGTCCTTGAGCAGGTGCTCGGTCGTGGCGAGGTCGAGGGGTTTGCCGGTGAGGGCAGAGTAGCTGGAAACCTTGATCAGCGCACCCTCGAGGCGACGGATGTTTTTCGAGATATGCCGAGCGATGAACTCCAGCACGGGCGCAGGGATGTCGATCTTCAGCGCGGCCGTCTTCGTGCGCAAAATGGCCACGCGCGTTTCCAGATCGGGGGACTGGATGTCGGCGGCCAGACCCCATTGGAAGCGGGAAACCAACCGGGCCTCGAGCGAGGCGATCTCGGTGACCGGTCGATCGCTGGACAGCACGATCTGCTTACTGGATTCGAAGAGATCGTTGAAGGTGTGGAAGAATTCTTCCTGGATGCGCTCCTTGCCGGCGAGGAATTGCACGTCGTCGATCAGGAGGACGTCCACGTGGCGGTAGCGCTGCCGGAATTTCGTGAGCGAGTTTTCCTGGATGGCGTGAATGAACTCGTTGGTGAACTTCTCGGTCGAAAGGTAGGCGACCCGGCAATCGGGGTTGCGCTGCAGGATGCTGTGGCCGATGGCGTGCATCAGGTGCGTCTTGCCCAAGCCCGTGCTGCCGTGGATGAAAAGCGGGTTGTAGGCCTGCGCGGGGGCCTGAGCCACGGCGAGCGAGGCGGCATGGGCCAGCTGGTTGTTGGCCCCGACCACAAAATTCTCGAACAGGTTGCGCGGGTTAAGCGTGCCGGAGATGGCTTGGCGCTCGTCGTAGCGGACCGGACGCGATTTGCCGCCATTGCGGCCGCGGACCACGGGTTCCGGCCGGACGGGGAACGCGGAGGTGGCACCGTTGGGCTCGTTCTTGCGCAACGAAACATGGAGCAACCGACCCGAGCTGAGCCGCAACCGCTGGGAAATCAGATCGAGATAATTATCGTGCACCCAGATTGCCGCGAAGTCGTTGGGCACGCCCAGCACGATGGAATCCTCCGTTCCGTCGAGACAGGTCATCGGCTCAAACCACATCTGGAAAACGTCGTCGGGAAACAGACCCTTCAGGTCGCATTTCACGGTTTCCCAGAGGCTGGCTTGGGTTGGAGGCAGAGGCATGACGGGCGGGTGGGGGCGATTGTTATTCACACCTCTCGTTCGGCACCCTTGCAACGCAATCCGATCGGAAGCCAGCTGGCCGTGTCTCTAAAGGGGAAAATGGGGCTCTGACCTGACCTCTGCGGGGCTCGGAGAGTCACCAGCAGAAAGTCATCATGGGCAGGGTCTAATGGTATACCTGAGGGACAAAGTAACCTGTGCAACGCTACGGAATGGGCAAAGAACGAACGAGAGAACAAAACTTAAAGAAGAAACCAAAGATAACGTGAATCAAAAAACGCCTTTCAAGGCCAACTTTCCGACAAGTTGTTCACAGGATTTCGAGGATAACTTTTTTCCTTTTTTTGTTGCCGCAAAACGGTCCGGTGCGGGGACGCGATTTCCACTCTGAGAAAATCGTTTTGGCGCAGCGGCTCGAACGCTCTGTGCTCGTCCGTGAATAATTTTTCCGCCGAATTGGCGCGGAAATTTGCCGGGAATTTTTTTTCGCGCCGGCTTTTTCGCGCACGCCACCAACGCGCGACGCAATTCCTCGCTCAGGACGAAACGGACCGCTGGTGCGGCTCGGGATCGACCCACTTTCCGTGCTCGCGAATCAGCGCGACGAGCCGGGCGTCGGCTTCGACCTCCGGGATGTTATATTGGACGCAGTTTTTCCCGACGTAGAGGTTGATTTTCCCCGGGGCGCCGCCGACGTAGCCGAAATGGGCGTCCGCCATCTCGCCCGGACCGTTCACGATGCAGCCCATGATCGCGATTTTCACGCCCTTGAGGTGTCCGGTTTGAGCGCGGATGCGCTGGGTGGTCGTCTGGAGGTCGAACAACGTCCGTCCACAACTGGGGCAGGCGACGAATTCGGTTTTCGAGAGGCGCGCGCCGGCGCCTTGGAGGACGTTGTAGGCCAACTTGGTGGCGCGCGCGGCATCGGGCTCGGTTTCAATGCTGAGCAAATCGCCCAACCCGTCGCCGAGGGAGCTGCCGGAAAGAAAACTGGCCTCGAGCAACTTGCTGAGGAATCCCGGCTCGTGGCGCACGGCGGTGGCGGCGGTGTTGCGAATCCACACCGGGGCTCTGGAACGAATCGAGCGCAGGCTTTCCCGCAGGCGACGGTAGGCTCCCACCGCATGACCGGCTCCCGCGGCATCAGACTGGGTGAACACCAGGTGTTCGTCGCCGAGTTCGGTCAGCGTCGAGGCGAGGGCGCGAATCGTGTCGGCGGAGGCATCGACGGCGAGAAAATGACCTTTCGAGCGCACCGCGGCGGCAAATTCCTGGAGCAGAGCAGCATCGTTGGCGCCAAAGCGACGCACGATGAGCAAACGTCCGCCCTCCGCAGCCAAAGCGGGTGCGATATCGCGGGCGGTCAGCAGCGGCCCGACTTCCACGGCGAGAAACTCCACCGGGAGGCGCAAGGACTGCACGGTGGTTGCCAGATCCGCCAGATCACTCGGGGTTTCCACGCGGACCAGCAGACCCTCGGCGGGGGTATCCTTGAGCTGGGGGGCAGAAAGCTGTTTCGCGGCCTCCGGCAGGCGCGCGACGGTGCCGATATTGACGATGACCCGCGGGGGTTGCTCCGGCCCCACGACACACGACTCGGAAAACCGCACCGTGGTGGTCTCGCGCCGCTGAAAATCAAACGGATTGACCGTGTCATGGTCCGGGCCTGATCCGGCGGTTTTGTCCGTGGTCCAAAGACTCATCGCTTTGTCGGCCATCGCCCGGGCCACGGGGATCTCGTAAACCGAATCCTCGGTCAGCGACACGCGGATGGTGTCCCCCAGACCGTCGAGCAGCAGGCTTCCGATGCCGATGGCGCTCTTGATCCGGCCATCTTCTCCGTCGCCCGCCTCGGTCACGCCCAGATGGAGCGGGTAGGGACGGTGGGCCTGGTCCATCCGATCAACCAGCAGGCGATAGGCCTGGATCATCACCTTCGGGTTGCTGGATTTCATCGACAGGATGAGGTCGTGATAGCCATGCGACTCGGCGATCCGCACAAATTCGAGCGCACTTTCAACCATGCCGAGCGGTGTGTCGCCATGGCGGTTCATGATCCGGTCGGAAAGGGAGCCGTGGTTGGTCCCGATGCGCATCACCCGGCCGAGCTCCTTGCAGCGCTTGACCAGCGGAGAGAAGGAGTCGTGCAACCGTTGCAATTCCCGCTCGTAAACCGCGTCGGTGTATTCCGTGACGGCAAACTTCTTCTTGTCGGCGTAATTGCCGGGGTTCACGCGGACTTTCTCCACGTGTTCGACGGCTTCCATCGCTGCGTGGGGCAGAAAGTGGATATCCGCCACCAACGGCACGTGGCCGAAACCGGCCGCGCTCAGCTGGGCGCGAATTTCCCGCAGGCATTTGGCCGCGGCCACATGGGGCGCGGTGATGCGCACGATCTCGCAACCCACCTCGGCGAGGGCGATCGACTGTTTCACCGTGGCGGCGATGTCCTGGGTGTCGCTCGTCGTCATCGACTGGATGCGGAGCGGATTGGCTCCGCCGACGCCGATTCCTCCGATCCTGACCTCAACGGTCGGGCGACGGCGGGTGTGAAAACGGGAAACGCAGTAGGACATCGGTGGAGCGGCAGGCAGAGGGCAAGAGGCGAAAAGGTGGGCTTGTTCCCCGAACAACTTGAGCAGCGCGTTTCATGGCCGCGAGGCAGAATCAACGCAATCCGCCGCCGGGAGGTGGGTCAGGGTTGGACGGGCTCGGTCTTCTTCTGTTCTTCCACCGCCTCGCGGACCTGCGCATCGCTGCGGACATCGCGAAAAATACGCCGGACGTCAAAGAAACTGACATAGAGAATCATGCCAAAAAGCAGGGCGATGAAGACACTTTGGGCGCTGGCGATGAAGTTGGACGGAATCGCGCGGCCCCGGAGCCGGGCGATGGTGGCGAAGAGCATGTGTCCGCCATCAAGCACCGGGATCGGCAGGAGGTTGAAAACGGCGAGGTTGACGTTCACCAACACCGCGATCCAAAGCACGTAACGGAAACCGGCCTCCGAGGCGTCCCAGAAAATCTTCCCGATCCCGACGGGGCCGCTGAGCTTCGAGACATTGATGTCCGAATTCGGATGCACGAGGCTCCAGAGGACGCGCACGGTCATAGCGATGTGATGGCCGATTTGTTCGACGGGGTTCTTGTGCAGCAAGCCGCCGCGGCTGCGGAACCCGGCGCCAAAGATCCCGCGCGAGTCGGCCGGGCGCTCGGCCGGCACGGCAATCTCGATCGCCTGCCCGTCGCGTTCAATGCCCAGCGTGAAGGGCTGGGGTTGTTCTTGTTGCAGCACGTCCATCAGGGCAACGAGGTGCCACAAGGGTGCGCCATTCAATCGCGTGAGTTGATCGCCGACTTTCAGGCCGAGGGTGGCCGCATGCGATTTTTCCGGCACGGCGGCGACGATGGCCGTGTAGCCCGCCAAGACGCCAATGCGGCGCACGTGGTCCTCGCCCGAGAGACGCGGATAGATGGTGAGATCGATCAGTTGGCCGTCGCGTTCCACCGTGAAGACGGTGCGCCGCCGGCCATCGTCCGA
>JAUXOH010000022.1 GCA_030682505.1 Candidatus Didemnitutus sp.
CTACGCCCGCGCCCGCAAGGCCTGGGAGGCTCGCGATGTCGCGGGCTATCAGCATCTCGCCAAAATGCAGTCGGATGCCGGAGCCGAGCTCGTCAACCTCAACGTCGACGGCACGCAGCGCGTCTCGGTCCGCGTGGAGGAGATGCTCGCTTTCCTGCCGATCGTCATTCCCGCCATCCAGGCCGCCACCGACGTCCCGCTCAGCTTCGACAACCCGAACATCGAATACCACAAGGTCGCCCTGCGCGCTTTCGATCGTTCGAAGTGTCGCGGCAAGCCGCTGTTCAATTCGCTCGCGGCCTCGCGCCAGCAGCTCAACGAGATGGTGGAACTCATCCGCGAGCACGACATGCGCTGCATCGTCATGGCCTCGGAATGTTTCCTTCCCGGTGGCGGCACCGGCCAGAGTCTCGATCCCCAGCAGAGCTACGAAACCGTCCAGCGCTTCGTTGATCTCCTGGTCACCAAGGCCGGTCGCACGCTGGACGACATCATCGTCGACCCCGGCCTCGCTCCCGTCGGCGCCGATACCTACGGCCTCGTCAATATCGGCCTCGACACCATGCAACTCTGCACCGCCGATCCCCACCTGAAGGGCCTGCACTTTTCGGTCGGTCTATCCAACTTCGCGTGGGGCACACCCAAAGCAGTCAAGGCCCAGCTTGAGCGCGCCTACCTCACACTGGGCGCGCGGGTGGGACTCGATTACGCTCTCGCCAACGTCGAGGCCAATTCCACTCCGCTTCCGGAAGACGATCCGCTCGTCGCGCAGTTGGACGCAGCGCTCAAGGAAGGACGCCCGCTCGCCGGTGAATCGGTGGAGGATGCCGGCTTCCGGCAGGCCGAAAAGATCATGGATATTTGCTCCGCCTACATCGAAGAATGAGCACCTCCGCTTCGCCTCTTTCGCCGGACGCTCTCGCGCCTTTCCTCCAGCCGGGCTCCACGCCCGTTTGGTTGCGCGTCGGTCGTCTCTTCACCGGATGCGACGCAACGGTGCTGCGCGACGCGCATCTGCTCTATGACGGCCGGCAGATTCTCCACGCCGGTGCCGCCGCGCCCCCGGCCGAGTTGCTCGGCCCCGGAAAAACCGGTCCCGATCTTTCTCTCCCGGACCACACGGTCCTGCCCGGCCTGATCGACGCGCACACGCACCTCTTTCTCGAGGGCGGCGAAGAAGATCCCGCGAAGCGCGCGGCGTATCTCAAACTGCCGGTCACCGAGCTCCTCCCTCGCGCCGAAGCCCGCCTCGCTCGGCTCGTCGCGATTGGCCTCACCGGCGTGCGGGAAGCGGGGGACAAGATCGGTGTCGGTCGGACCCTGCAAGCGCGCTGGCTCTCGTCCGCGCGCGGCACGATGCCCTATGTCGATGCGCCTGGCGCCGCGATCAATCACCAAGGGCGTTACGGATCGTTCATGGCTGAACCGATGGAAGACCAAGGCAGCGTCGAAGGCGCCATCGCCAACCGGCTCGCCCAGGGTGCCCATCGCATCAAGTTGCTCGCGACGGGGATCATCAATTTCGAGCGAGGTGCCGTCACCGCCAAACCGCAGATGCCCGTCGAGGAGCTGACGCATTTTGCCGCGGCCACGCGCGCCCTCGGCAAACAGACGATGGTCCATTGCTCGGGCACCGACGGCGTCGCCAACTGCATCGCCGCGCGGGTGGACTCGATCGAACACGGCTATTTCATCACCGACGACCAGCTCGCGCAGTTGCGCGATCTCGACCTGGCGTGGGTGCCGACCTTCGCCCCGGTGCAATACCAGGTGGATCACGCCGACGCGCTCGGCTGGAGCAATTTGGTCCGGGACAATCTCCAGCGCATCCTCGACGGGCATGCCCGCAGTCTTGCGCACGCCGGCCGGCTGGGCGTGCGGATCGTGGCGGGCAGCGACTCCGGTTCCCACGGCGTGCCCCACGGCTGGGGCTTCCTCACTGAACTCGAACTGATGGAGCGCGCGGGTCTGACCGCCGCCCAGGTTCTGCACAGCGCCACCGGCGCCAGCAGTGGACGACTTGGTTACGCCGAGAATTTCGGCACGCTCGTTCCCGGCGCAAAGCCCCGCCTGCTCGTCACGAGCCACGACGTGCTCGGCTCGGTTGCGAAGCTGCGCCGACCCAAGGCCGTGGTGTTCGATGGCGTGGTCCACCCTGGCGGCGACGATCCCACCGTGCCCGGTCTCTGAGCCTCGCCGCCAAGATGCCCGTCACCGTTTCCATCAACTCCCAGGTCGCCCCGGTCGCGGTCGGGGTCTCGTTGTTCGACGCCGGGGAAAGCCTCGGCCTGCACATCCCGTCTTCCTGTCGCAAACAGGGCAAGTGCCGCGAGTGTTTGCTCGAAGTGGTCGAAGGCATGGAACTGCTCACGCCGCCGGCCGAACCTGAGCGCCACTTGAAGGGTCCCTTCCGGCTCTCCTGCTGCACAAGAGTCGCGGCCGACGCGGGCCTGGTGCGTTGCCACACGATGCGCCGCGCCACGATGCAGGTCGAGGACCGCGCGATCAATCTTCCCCCGCACACCCGCCTCGACCGCCCGGATCCCGCCGTCACCCGGGATGGCGGGCGAATCCTGCTCGACGGGCGGGAGATCGCGCGCGCGACCGGCCCGTTGCTCGGTCTCGCGATCGATCTCGGCACGACGACCATCGTGGTCCGGGTGGTCGATCTTGAAACCGGTCACATCACGGCCACGAATTCATTCGAGAATCCCCAGCGCTTCGGCGGCACCGATGTGATGGCGCGGATTCAATACGACACCGACCATGCAGGCCATCTGCTGCAGCGCACGCTCCTCGGATACCTTTCCCGCGCGATCATGCAGTTCCCGGTCGATCCGCGCTGCATCTATGAAATCGTCGTCGTGGGCAACTCGACCATGCGCGACCTCTTCCTCGGTCTCGACGTGCATGGCATCGGCCAGAAACCCTATCGCTCGCTGACCGAGCACGCCTTTCGCGAAGGGCGCACCACCACCACGGCCGTTTCGATGCCCGCCCGCGAGCTGAAGCTCCCCTGTCACCCCGAGGCCCGCTTGTATGCGTTGCCGCTCATCGGGGGTCACGTCGGCGGCGATGCGGCCGCCTGCCTGCTCGCCGTCGCTCCGCACTTGGGAGACGAAATCGTCGCGGTGATGGACATTGGCACCAACACCGAACTCGTGATGGGCAACCGCCACAAGTTGCTCACCGCTTCCTGCCCCGCGGGCCCGGCCTTCGAGGGACGTTCCATCAGTTGCGGCATGCCCGGGCTTGATGGCGCGATCGCCAAAGTGAAACTCGACGACCACAACCCGCCGCTCGTCAGCGTGATTGGCGGCGGCAAACCCGAAGGCGTTTGTGGTTCCGGCCTGATCGATCTGCTCGGAGAACTCCGCCGCACCGGGCGCCTGAACGTCTACGGTCGCTTCGCGGACGGTTCGTCGGAATTCACGGTGCACGCCGAGTCCCGAATTGTATTTCACGAGCGGGACATCAACGAACTCGCGCAGGCCAAGGGCGCAAACGTGGCCGGGTTGCTGACCGTCGCGAAGGCTTGGGGCCTGCCGCTCGCGCAACTCGACCGGTTTTATCTCGCGGGCGGCTTCGGGCGACATCTCGACATTGCCGCCGCCCGTCGCATCGGGCTGATTCCCAATGTGCCGGACGATCGGATCGTTCAGGTGGGCAACGCCGCCATCGAGGGCGCGTGTCTCGCGCTGCTCTCCGTCTCGCGCCGCCGGTCCCTCGAGGCGCTCGTTCAGACCATTGCCCATGTGGAACTCGAGACCGATCCCGACTTCTTCGATCGCTTCGTCCAGGGTTGCCAGTTTCACCCCATCGACGAACCCGAGGAGGCGCACGAGTGAGTTTGTTGTGGCAAGCTGAGAACCAGCATCCCGTCATCAGCGATCGCGACTACAAGCGTCTGCTCCGCTTTCCGGTCAGCCGGCCGCTGGAAGGTGCGCTGGCGGAAAACGCCGGATGGGCCCGGGCGTGGTTCGCCAAGCACGCGCGCCCTTGGCAACAGGTCGTGCTGGCTGACTCCCGCGCCCGCGCGCTTTTTCAAGCGCGACTTCCCGGCGCCGAAGAGATCGTGCTCATCGCCGTAAGCGCCGGGCCGGAACCTGAGGCCGAGGCTGCCGCGCGCTGGGCCGACGGTGAACCGGATCGCTATTTCTTTCTGGAGTGTCTGGCCGCTGCGGTGGTCGAAGCCCAGTTGGCGGGAGTCCGGCGCCGGCTCGGGGTCTCCAAGCATCTCTGTCCCGGCTACACCGGTTGGCCGGTCGGCGAAAACCAGCTGCTGCTCGCGGAACTGCAACAGGCCGGTTCCCTGCCCGGTCCGCTCGCCGTGCTCGCGTCCGGCATGCTCACGCCCAAAAAGTCCCAACTCGCCATCTGCGCCGTCAACCGCGCGTCGCTGCCCGCCTCGTGAAGCCGGTCGAAAACAGCGCCGTCTCCCCCTACGCTTTCCCCCAGCGCGCCTTGCGGCGCTGGGCGCGCGAAAATCTGACGTTTGGCACGGGGAGTGACGGTGCCGTGCATGCCACGTTTCGCTTGGAAGGCAGCACCTGTGGGAACATCACGTTCTTCCTGCTCTATCACGTAGCGCTCGCACCGGAGTCCGCCGACCGCCGCATTGTCGCCCTGCGCTGCGAACCGGCACCGCAGGAGGAAAACCACAAGCGCATGTGCTGCTGGCAAGCCAACGCCACGACGGCCGCCGCCGCGATGCACCACGAAATCCCTTTGCTTGGGCAACCCTTGGAATCCGTGCTCACCTGGCGTCCCCGCCGTTCTCCCGATGGTTGTCTCTGCGTTGAACCGAGCCGGCATTATAAATGGCAAGCGGTGCTCGAGACCCTGCATTTTGCCCTCGGCCTCC
>JAUXOH010000023.1 GCA_030682505.1 Candidatus Didemnitutus sp.
GGGAGTTGCGCGCGCTGCTCGAAGGCAGTGGTTGCACCTATCATTTTCGTTCCGCGGGTCCGGCCGCCGCCGAGGTGGAGGTGGCGGTGGGAGACACGACGGGGGAGTTGCAGCAGTTGGCGCAGCTGGCCGATCTCGTCTTCGTCGGCAAGAGCCTCGCCCCGCACATCGGCGGACAAACGCCCGTGGAGGCGGCCCTGTTGGGCAAGCCGGTGTTGCACGGGCCGAACATGACGAACTTTCGCGACATCATCCGCTCGCTCACGGAAGCCGGAGCGGTGCGGCGGGTGGAGAGCGCGGCGGAACTCGTGCGCGTGGCCGGGGAAATGCTGGCCAGCGCCCCGCAGCGCGAAGGACTTGCGCAAGCGGCCCGGGAATGGAGTGCGACCAATCGCGGAGCGACGGAGCGCACCCTCGCCGCGATCCAAGCCGCGGGCGCACCGTAGCTCGACCAAGCGGCAAATTCGCGCAGGTTCGCACGTTGCGAAAGGGACGTAAATGACCGCCTACGCCGACGGGAAGCCTTGCCCGACCCGACCGAAAGGAGCCAAGGTGCCCGGGTCATGTTCGCACGGGCGAAAGATTTGAGTTGCTCCCGTCGGGTCGGTTTTTTAACGAAGGGCTTTTATACGCATGAATTCCCACGGACCGAAGCGTGTCTACACTCCCCAATCCTTGGAGTTTTGGTTTGATCGACTGGAGGTGGAATGGGAGCAATTTTTTGATACCAAGCATGTTGAGCGTGGTCATCAGATGTATCGCGACAGCGAAATCCGGGAAATTGAGCTCGGTGCGTCGGATGCGATCATCCACCGCCGGATCGACAAGAAGGAGGAATACGCAGTCATCGAGTGGGATGGGGACAAGATTCGGGTGCGCTCTTCCACGACGGATGAACTTCTGGCCAACGCGATTGCGGTCGCCGGGTTGCACGAGATCGAGGAGCTCGTGGCGGATGAGATGAGTTCGAAGCTGCCCAATGGGAGCACGCCGCCGATGCCGCTGGAAAAAAGCGCCCGGGCGGCCCACGGCGAAGGGAACGGCGAGGCCAAGGCCGAGGGCCCGCCGCGCGACTTGTTGCTCAGTTTCACGGCCACGGGCGACGGGCTGGTTTTTCTGGCCTATTGGAAGCAGGGCAAGAACCGGATTCCCGCGCTCGGCAACACCGCGATCCATCCCAGCGCGGCCGAACGGGCCAAGCTCATCGCGCTCGCGACCTATTCGCGCAAGGCCCACTTTCGTTACAATCAAACGACGCACGCCTACGGCATGGACGCGCTCGGCGACATCCCGGGCTTCCTGAAGGACGTGCTGCCGCACTGGAAGAAACAATTCTCGATCGAGGTCGACTCCAAGGTCTCGTCGCTGAAACTCGGGGCGCGCACGATTGAGATCGAGGCCGTGGCCGAGCGACGCGTGGGCAACGGGGCCAAAGGCGGGAGCGACACCGAGGGACTGAACCTGCGCTGGATCTTCCGCGCCGGGGAGAATCTGCTGACCGACGAGCAGGCGGCCGCGCTGCTCAAGCACGGGCGCTCGCCGATGCTCGTGCCCGACCTGGGCATCGTTTCGATGGCGCCCGAGAAATGGGACAGCCTGATGCAGTGGCGCAAGAACCTCGAGGACGTCGAGTCCGAGGGCACGCTGCCGCCTTACCTGATTTTCTCCCTCTTCAACGACAGCCGCATCAAGGTTTCGGTCGGACCGGAACTCGAAGCGTGGCGCAATTCGGTGATGTCGCCGCCGGCCCAACCGCCGGTGTTGTCCGACTATTTGCGCAACTACCAGCGCCGCGGCGTCGAGTGGATGCACCATCTCGCCGAGACCGGCTGCCATGGTTTGCTGGCGGACGAAATGGGTCTTGGCAAGACCGCCCAGGTGATCGCGCTCTTCATGTCGCGCCCGATGCCGGAGCACCGGCACATCGTGGTGTGCCCGGCCAGCGTGGTGCCGGTCTGGCGCGAGGAGATCGCGCGGTTCTTCCCGGAGGCGAAGGTGGACACGCTGAAGGGAGGCAATGATTTCACGACCAACCCCGGGCCGGTGATCTGGCTCGCGAGCTACACGCAGTTGCGCAAGCACCGCGCGTTGCTCGACTCGACGCCCTTCGGCTACGCCGTGCTCGATGAAGGTCAGTTCATCAAGAACCCGGATGCCAAGGTCACGCAGGCGTGCTTTGCGTTGAAGGCGGCCCACCGGCTCGTGCTCACGGGCACGCCGCTGGAGAACCGGCAGCTGGATCTGTGGTCGCTCTTCCGTTACCTGCTGCCCGGCCTGCTCGGCTCGCGCGCGGGATTCGAGTCGGCGCTGGTCACCGACCGCGAAGGCACGATGAAGCGCCTGCGGTTGCAGATCGAACCCTTCAAGCTGCGCCGCACGAAGAACGAAGTCGCGACGGAGTTGCCGAAGAAGGTCGAAATGGACCTGCTCTGTCCGCTGACCGAAGTGCAGCGCGCCGAGTATGCGCGGGTGTGCACCGAGGGTCTCGCCCGTCTCGGCGAGGACATCACCGTGGCGCTGAAGGAGAAGTCCTTTGGCTTCCTCGCCCTGCTCACGCGGCTGCGCCAGATTTGCTGCGATCCGGATTTGCTCCCGTGGCTCAACGCGCCGCTCAGCGATTCGGGCAAGCTGCAGTTGCTGATCGAGAAATTGGCGGAAATCGTCAGCAGCGGTCACAAGGTCGTGATTTTCTCGCAGTTTGTTTCCCTGCTGGACCGCGTGCGCAGTGCGCTGGCGGCGCATTACCCGGACCTGCCGCGCTACGAGATCACGGGCATGACGCTCGACCGGCAGAAGCCCGTGCAACAATTCCAGACCGCCCAAGGCGCCGCCGTGATGCTGGTCAGCCTCAAGGCCGCGGGCACGGGCATCACCTTGCATGCGGCGGATTACGTCTTCCTGCTCGATCCGTGGTGGAATCCCGCCGTGGAGGATCAGGCGATCGACCGCGTGCACCGCATTGGCCAGACCAACACCGTGTTCGTCTACCGCATGGTCACCGCCGGCACGATCGAGGAACGCATCCAGGCGCTCAAGGCCGACAAGAAGGCGCTCTTCGACCAGATCGTCGGCGGCCACGCCGGCGACTTCGAGTGGACGAAGCACTTCAACTCGCTCAACGGCCTGATCCAGCTCACCGCCATCGCCGCCGAGTCGGCCGAGACGAGCGGGTAGCCAGACCAACAGCGCGCCTACGTGGGCTGGCGCCGTGGGCAAGGCGCCGCCGTGCTAGTTCGTCGCCGTCGCGGGTTCCAGGCGGAACGTGATGGTGACGTCCGCAATGACGTAGGCGGCGCGATCGGCTATCGAAACGGGCAGGAATCGCCAGCGCTTGACGGCGTTCGTTGCGAGGGAGATGAGCTCCTCGCTTTCCCCGGAAGTGCCTCTCGCTTCGACCACATTTCCGCTGCCGTTGACCTGGAATTTCACATAGACGGTGCCTTCAACCCCTCGTTGGCGAAGCTCCTTGGGATAGGCCGGTTTCACCCGGGAAGTCAGCGTCAGGACATGCGGGAGCGGGCCATACTCGATCGAGTATTTGCGGTCGGAAACCGCGGCCGTGGCGCGCTCAGGGCGCAGCAGGGACGCGTCGACGGTCAGGACCGCGGCCAGCAGGAGAAGAAGCGCCGCGAAGGCGCGAGGGAGGGAGGTCATCGGTAGTTGAGGGAATGCTGTTGCTTGATGACTACCAAATGGGCCCGAGTCAGTGCGCTGAAATTGCCACAGTGCGGGATCAACTCAATCGCGAATTGGAGAGTTCATGCGTCGGGTTTTCCCGTTTCGTTACCCTGGCGTCATGAAACCGTAACATTAGTGAGCTACTCTGGGCTTGCGCGTGGGCCGGTGCCTGCGCGAATCGAACCAACAACGACCAAGATCCATGCTCAAACTCACCTTCCGATTCCTAGCGATGGCGACGGCCCTTTTTGCGGCCGGCTTCGCCTCCGCGCAAGACAGCGGTCCCTTGATCGATCTCCTGATCCGCAAGGGCGTACTCAATGACCAGGAGGCCGAGGAACTGCGCGCCGAGCTGTCCCGCGACGCGGCCGCGGCGGTGGTCTCAACCGTCTCGGCGGGCAAGAGCACCAACTCCATCGCCCTTAGCGGCCGGTTGCAGGTGCAGTATGCCGGAGTGGGCAGCGATCAGAACCTGCCGGATGCAAACCAGATCTTTCTTCGCCGCGTCTACTTTGGCATGAGTGCCGGACTTGGCGCCGCTTGGTCGGTGAATTTCAACTACGACTTCTCCGGCGGCAACTTCGACAAGGCCTACGCGGAGTGGAGCGGTTATTTCGGGGCCGAGCCCGTTGCGTTCGATTTCGGCCTGCGCAAGGTGAACTTCGGCTACGAGGAGTACACGTCTTCCGGCAGCCTCAAGGCGATCGAGCGTTCACCCGTCACGCGCTTCTTTGTGGAACCGAACAATGGCCGCCGCCTCGGTGCCGCCAGCTACCGGATGGGCCTCTTTCTCGAGGGCGGCGAGGCGAACGTCCGCAAGAATCGCAGCACGGGCCTGTTCTACGGCGCGGCGCTGACGACAGTGAATCGCACCGAGACTTTCGGCGACGCGTCGGTGGACGGCGCCAAATCGAGCAGTTCCGGCAACGGCGCGCTCAACCAGATGGCAGTCTGGACGAACGTGGGCTACTCCCGCGTCGTCTCGCCTTCCACCAAGTTCATGGTGGGCGCGGCCTATGGCTTCCTCCCCGATGTCGGCGGCGCCGGAAACTCCAACTTCGGCCGGGGGCATGACATCTCTGAATTTTCCCTCTACGGCGATTTGACCGTCGGCCGTTTCAACCTCGCCGCCGAGTACCTCGCCGCCGAGGTGGACGGGGTGCTCGCCGCGGGCACCGTGGCGGCGAAGCCGTCTGGCTACTGGGTCCAACCATCGTTCATGGTCACCGAGAAACTGGAAGCTGTGGTGCGCTACAGCGAGGTCGACGCCGACGGCCGCGGCATTCGCGCCTCCGACGGCATCCGTTCGGCTCCGGCCCTGCGCACCGGCCAGCGGCTGGAGGAGTCCTATTTCGGGCTCAATTACTATTTTCTCGGCTCGGACGTGAAGCTCCAACTCGGCTATCTCACCGGCCGGACCAGCGAGGGTGCGACCGAGAAGGTCGACGGACTCCGTTCGCAGCTCCAACTCAATTTTTGATGCAAACCAACCAACCAGGCCTACTCATGAAAAAAACAATTCTCTTCACCTTGCTCAGCGCGGTCCTGGCCCTCACCGCCAGCGCCGCCGACAAACTCGTGATCAAAGGCTCGGATACGCTCGGGGCCAAGTTGGTTCCGCAGCTCGCCGAAGCATTCCGGGCGCAGAATCCCGGGGTGGTCTTCGAAATTGCCGCGGAGGGTTCGACCACCGGTCTCGCGGCGATCACGGACCGCACCGCTGACATCGGCATGTCGTCGCGCCGCGCCAAACCCACGGAACTTTCCGCGGCGCAGGCGAAAGGCGTTGCGATGAAGCCGTTGATCGTTGCCTACGACGGCATGGCGGTGGTGGTCAGCAGCAGCAACCCGCTGGACCAGCTGACCCTCCGGCAGGTCGAACAGATCTTTGCCGGTGACATCAAGGATTGGGGTGCGGTCGGCGGCAATCCCGGCGCCATTTCCATCTACACGCGCAACACCTCTTCCGGCACCTACCAGGACTGGAAGGATCTGGCGATGAAGCGGCGCGACTATGCCTCGTCGTCGCAAAAGATGGCGGGCAACGAACAGATCGCCGCCGAAGTGGCGCGAAACCCCAGTGGTATCGGCTACGTCGGCATCGCCTACGCCGATGCGCCCGGCGTCAAGGTGATCGGCATCGTCGGTAAAGACGGCAAGGTGGTGCGACCCAGCGAAGAATCCGTGCGCGACAAATCGTATCCTTATGCGCGGCCGACATTCTTTTACACCGACGGTGAGCCGCAGGGGCTGGCCGCGCAGTTCATCACCTTCCTGTTCAGTGCGGAAGGCCGGGAGATTGTTGCCAAGTCCGGGTTTGTCGCCGCGCAATAGCGCAAGACCGAGGCCAAGCGACGTCCGTCACGCCTTCGGGTCGGCGGACGTTTTCGTTTGCGGGCGGTTTGTCACAGAACTGTAACCTGGGTCGGTTGACCGGCGACCCCGCGGCCCGCGAAACTGGGGCACGTTGCCAGTCACGCCTGAAACCTCTGCGCCACCCACCACCGCTGCGCGTCGCCCAACCCGCGAGCTGCTGCTGCGGCCGCGCCGCCGCTGGTTCAGCAGTGAGTGGGCGGCCCGGGTGCTTTTCCAGGGCAATGCGGCCGTGTCCGTGCTCGTGCTTGCCCTGATCACGCTTACATTGTTTCGCGACGCGATCGGCTTCCTGCCGCAGAATCGCGAAAATTTGATGGTGTATCGCCGCGCCGGGCTGGAATTCGTCGATGTGCTACGCGGTCAGGTCAACGATCACCGGGAGATTTCCCGGTTTCTGATGGGGCTGCGGATCAAGGAATTCACGCGACTGACGGCGGGACCGGGTTTGACTTTGGCCGACGCGAACGCGCGGCTGGCACCCTTCGATGGATTCACCGAAAAGTTTGCCGATGCCATGGGCGAGCAGGAAGCGCTGGTGGGAGAATTGAGTGAACAAGCGTCACTCTTGAAGGAGCGGTATCGCGTCGCCTCCGACTTGCGCGAGGCGAAGCAGCATTTGCTCGACGGCATGCGGGAAGCCGGGCCGGACCGGGCGGCCGCGCTCCAACAAGAGGCGGCGGCGCTGGTGATTGAGGAGATCGATTTCGTGAAGGAGATCCGGCCGTTGCAGGCGAGGTTGCCCGAGATTGCCGCCTCCAACGTGCGGCTCGCGGCGGCGATGAAAGACCTCGCGGCCCAGGCAACGCGATTCGCGCCTCCGGAAATCCAACGGCAGATGAAACCGTTTCCCGACCTGGTCGGCCAATTTCTGCGCGACATGGTGCGCCGCGGGGAGGAGCTGCGGGAGTGGGATCCGACCAAGCCCGTCGCGTGGTGGGAGTCGCTGCATGCTTTTGCCTTCGGCCGCCAGTGGATCACCGCCAGCTTCTGGCAGGACTGGTATGGCATCTTGCCGCTTTTTGCGGGTTCGTTGTTGATCGCGGTGCTCGCGCTTTGCCTT
>JAUXOH010000036.1 GCA_030682505.1 Candidatus Didemnitutus sp.
GGGAGTATCAAACGTGAACGGGGCCAACGGGGTGGCGTTGCGGCGCTGCGCGGCAAGAAAGGAGACCAGTTCGGTGGAATTGGCCGCTGCTTTTCGTTCGAAAAGCGCGATGGTGAAATCATTGGCGGCCCGCGACGAAAGGCGTCGGGCAAATTCGTCCTTCATCGCCGCTTCGACTTGGGCGCGGACTTTCGGAAAATTGTCGGTGACGGTCGCCGCGTTCTCCCCGAGGGCGAAGGACGGGGTGCTGGCATTTTTGCCCGTGGCGTCGGCGGCCACGGGGAAGCGGGCGGTATTGGCATTGTAGAAGGCGCGACTTTCCTGCTCGGAAGGCGAGTTCGGCGGGGTGAATTCCGAGGCCTTGAATTCGACAAGGCTCAGCCGCGGACGAGCCGGCACCTCGTAGCGGAAGGAATTCTCGTCGTAGAATTTCTGCAGCGCGGCGTCGTTGACGACCACGCCGGCGTCGAACGTCGCATAATCCAGCGAGGCGACGGCAATCGTCCACGCAGTGTCGATGCGTTTGAGTTGCTCCGCGACGTCGCCGGCTAAAACGTAACCCGGACCGGCGAGCAGTTTGCTGAGCGCATCGAGCCGGGCATCGTCGCGCAAAACGCGATTGGCGTCCGCGGTGGTGAATTCGCGGTTGCCCTTGATCGAGTCGGCGAATTGCTGGTAACGCTGGGCGTCAAAATTGCCTTGCTCGTTCTTGAAAATCGGCAGCTGAGCGATGAACGCCGAAACATCCTTCTCGGCGGGCACGGGGATGCCGAGATCGTTGGCCAGCGCCAGCCCGGCAATCCGGCTCAAGGCATATTGCTGGAGTTGCGGGCCGCTGGCCTGGAAGGCGCCCTTGAGTTGCGCACTGATGTTGGCGTCGCGGAAGATCCGCCGGGCTTGTTCCTCGTTCCCGAGATTGTAGCCGTAGAATTCCTGATTTTGCACCTTGGGGCCGGCCTGGCCGATGCCGGGGGCGGCGCCGATCGTGAAGACGAATGGGATCGTGATGACGATCAGGAGGAAAAACAGGAAGAACTTGGTGTGCTTCTGGAAGGTGGTTTGGATCCAAGTAATCATTGAATTAAACCGTTGTCGCTAGGGTGCGCCTCGCCGGGTGTCAACCGCCGTGTCATCGGCGTTTCGGTCAAGTCCACGACCCGGTGCGGGGGCACCGAGGCAAGCGTGCGCTGCGAAAACGATTGGCGGCCCGACCCGACCTGCCTAGACGTCGCCCATGTCGCCGTCGGCCAAGTCTCTGTCGGATTACCTCTCCCGGAGGCGGGACACGAGTTGGGCGTTGACTCTTCTCACTCGCTTGCCCGCCGGCGGGAGGATTGCCGCGATTCTGGGCTTGGGCTGCGGCGTGCTGGCCATTGGTTGGGTCGACTATGTGACCGGCACGCGCATGTCGTTTGTGGTATTCTATCTTGGGCCGGTTGCGCTGGCGGTGTCTTGGCTGGGGCGGCTGAGTGGGATCATCACGGCCGTGGCCAGTGTGGTGATTCGCTTTGTGGCCGACTCGACCGACGACGCCGCGACCGTGCACGAAACCTGGTTATGGTGGAATTCCGTCGGCAGCTTGTTCGTCTACTTAGCGATCGTTTGGTTGCTCGACGCGTTGATTCGGTTTCACCGGCAGCTCGAGCGCCGGGTGCAACTTCGCACCTTGGAACTCGAACGGGAAGTTCGCAAACGGCAGGAGGTCCAACGCGAGTTGCTCGAATTAAGTGATAACGAACGCAGTGCGATGGGGCGCGAATTGCACGACCAATTGGGACAGCACCTCGTCGGCACCGCGATGGCGGCGCAGGTGCTGGCGCACAAATTGCACGGGCGCGACGAGCCGGGAGGGCGCGAGGCGAGGAAGATCGCCGACCTCGTCGAGCAAGGCATTGCCCAAACCCGGCAACTGGCCCACGGACTGCTCCTCACCAGCCTCGATCCCAGCCGCTTTGCCTCTGAATTGGAGGAACTCTGCGCGGCGTTGCGCCAACAATATCCGAAAGTGCAATGTCGTTGTCGGATCGAGGCCACGCCCCTGCTGCGCCATCCGGCGATCGCGGCGCAGCTTTTTCGTATCGGACAAGAAGCGTTGCGCAATGCCATGCGGCACAGCGGCGCCACCGTGGTGGACCTCGCCGTTGAATCCACGAAGGCAGGCCTCACCCTGAGCGTGACGGACAATGGCCGGGGTTTGCCCCCCGCCGAGCAACGCCATGGGATGGGCCTGCGCATTATGAAACACCGTGCCGAGCACCTCCGCGGCGAATTTAACGTCGCCAATCAAGCGAGCGGTGGGACACGAGTGACTTGCGTGTTGCCGGCTTCTATTCTCAAATCAAAAACCCATGGGAAGCGTGAAGATCCGTATTTTCCTCGTTGATGACCATCCGCTGGTGCGCGAATGGCTCGGGCAATTGCTCGCCGGTGAGCAAGATTTTGAAGTCGTGGGGCACGCCGAGGAGGCGATCACGGCGCTGGCGGCCATGCGGGACGCGCCTCCGGATATCGCGATTGTCGATCTCTCGCTGCGCACGGGATCGGGACTGGACTTGATCAAGGATCTCCGGGCGCAAATGTCCGCGGTGAAAGTGATCGTGCTTTCGATGCACGAAGAGCTGGCCCAGGTTGAGCGGGCCTTGCGGGCCGGAGCGGCCGGCTACGTGATGAAGCGCG
>JAUXOH010000037.1 GCA_030682505.1 Candidatus Didemnitutus sp.
GCCATCATGGGCGCGTTCATCTTCGCCGGCGGCCCGGAGAACTTCCTCATGGGTCTCTACGGCGTCGGCATCGCCGCGGTCGGCATGCTCTCGACCCTCGGTATCACGCTCGCGACCGACGCCTACGGCCCGATCGCCGACAACGCCGGCGGCAACGCCGAAATGTCCGGCCAACCCCCCGAAGTTCGCAAGCGCACCGACATGCTGGATTCGCTCGGCAACACCACCGCCGCCACCGGCAAGGGTTTCGCCATCGGTTCCGCCGCCCTCACCGCCCTCGCCCTCTTCGCCGCCTACGTGCAGATCGTGCAGACCCAGATCACGTCGCAGGCCGTCGACTTCGGCAAGTCCCACGCCACCGAGCAGGTCACGCCGGTTGCCGTCCACCAAGGTTACGGCAAGTTCGCGGTCGCGTTCCCCAAGGCCATGACCGACGGCTCTGACTATTACGACGGCGCTCTCTTCCTTCCGACGCACGAGCTTCCGCGCAAGACCCTCAAGGACCTCCCGGTCGGCGCCAAACTCCCGGTAAATTTCGTCGGTTCCGACGCCTTCTCCGCCAACCGCTACACCGCGATCTGGACCGATAAGAACGCCTCGTTCGACATCGTCTCGTCCCGTCAGGCCACGACCGACGAGATCATGCGCTACTACGACGTCAGCCTGACCAACCCGAAGGTCATCGCCGGCCTCTTCATCGGCGTGCTGCTCACCTTCCTCTTCTGCGCCATGACGATGAATGCCGTCGGTCGCGCCGCCTACCGCATGATGCGTGAGTGCCGCCGCCAGTTCGGCAAGATGCGCGAGGCCTTCCGCGCCGCCGGCATGAGCGAGGCGGACATCGCCAACCCCGAGTCGTGGCCCAAGCGCGTCACGCACGAGGGCGTCGAATATCCCGACTACGCCAACTGCGTTTCCATCTCCACTGCCGGTGCCCAAAAGGAGATGATCGTTCCATCGATTCTGGCCATCACCGCCCCGATCGGCCTCGGCCTCATCCTCGGCGTCGCCGGTGTGCTCGGCATGCTGGCAGGCGGACTCGTCTCCGGTTTCGCCGTCGCCGTGTTCATGGCCAACGCCGGTGGAGCATGGGACAACGCCAAGAAGCTCCTCGAATCCTACGGTCGCATCACGGCCGAGGACGTGAAGAACAAGGCCGAGATCCGCAACAAGATCCCGGCCGAGGTCCGCGAGGCCATTGTGGCCCGCGCCGACGACGAGATCACCGCCGGCCGCCCGACGACGATCGTCTATGGCAAGGGCTCACCCGACCACAAGGCGACCGTTGTCGGCGACACTGTCGGCGATCCGTTTAAGGACACCTCCGGCCCGTCGCTGAACATCCTGATCAAGCTGATCTCGATCGTCTCGGTCGTGTTCGCCGGCCTCATCGTCCGCTTCGCGCCGATGATCGCCCAGGTGATCGGTCTCGAGTAAGCAACTTCCAACTCCCGGGCCACCCGCCCGGCAGACTTTCCGGCCGCGGCACAAGCCGCGGCCTTTTTGTGCCTCGACGCCGACCGCCGGCCTGACTCGCGGACATCCTCCGCAACTCGGGGTGGGTTGCGCGCTCACCGCGCAACTTCCCCCACCACGCCACCCTTGGGCTAGATTCTCTCCGCCCACGGATCAAGCAGCACCTTGATCGCCTGCTTGCGGCGCAGAAGCTCGACACCCTCGGCGTAGCGCGTGAAGGGCAGCGTACGCGTGATGAGCGGGGCGAGCCGCAGCGCCCCCTTGGTGATGAAGTCCAGCGCCGTCTCGGCGGCAACGCGGTTGTGTTCGCCGTAGCCCATCAGCAATAGGCCGGGACCGAAGAGATGCTGCGGGCCAAAGCGCACTTCCTCGCGGAGCACGCCGAACAGCGTTACACAGCGCCGCGTTCGATCCATCAGGAACTCGATCGAGGCCGGCACACCGCTCAGGTCGATCGCATCGTCGAGCGCACCGACTGCCCGCGAGGCCGGCCAGGCACCCTCATCCGGTGCCACCGCGCGATGCGCACCGAGCGCCAGCGCCAAGGCGCGGCGCTCCGGCACCGGATCGATCCCCACCACTTCCGCCGCACCGTGCGCCCGGGCGAGTTGCACGGCGACCAGACCCGCGGGGCCGAGCCCGGCCACGCCGAGGCTTCGCCCTGCAATTCCGCCGAGCGTGGCCAGTTGTTGAAAAGAGACCTCGACGCACATCGCCAGTTCGAGCGACGCCAGGTCGGCCGCGGACAAAGACTCCGGCACGATGATCACATCCTCCGCCCGCAGATGGTTGAACTGCGCGTAGCAACCCAGCGGCCGCCGACCGGTGTCGCGCCACACGGCGACCCGGGTGCCGAGCGGCAAGTCGGCCACTCCCGCTCCCAACGCCACCACTTCTCCGACGGCCTCATGCCCCGGTTGACCGGGCAGATAGGGGTAGACCAAGCTAATTCCCGGAAACATGGGCTGCCCGCCGAAGATGTGCAGGTCCCAGTGCGGGCACGTCGCCACCGCTTCCACGCGGATCAGCACTTCCCCCGGGCCGGGTTCGGGCACGGGCGCGTCGCCCCACACCGCGCGACCTGGCGCGTCGATCTGCAATCGTTTCATCTGCGTCGGGAGCGTCATGGGAAAATCAGTCTTGGATTTGCGCGGCCGGCCAGTCGAGCACCACGCCCAGCACCGGTTCGCGTTTGCTTTCGATCAACGCCCACGCAGCGGCGGCCTCCGCCACCGGGAAGCGGTGGGTGAGGCAACCCAGCGTGTCGAGTTTCCCGGCGGCCACCCACTCGAGGGTCGCCACGAGTCGCTCCGCGGTGGCACCGGAGGCGAGGTCGAAGGAAATCTCGGAATGGCGGAATTGTTGCAACGTGGTCTGCAAGTTCACGTCACCTGCCGACGGATAGAAACCCGCGATCACCATGTGCCCGCCGCGCGCCATCAGCGGCAGGTACTCGCGCAATCCCTGCGCGCTCCCCGCCGTTTCCACGAAAACCGACACCGGCCCCCAACCGAGCGAGCGCACCGCTGCCACGCCGTGGTCGCTCCCGCTTGGCACGGTCGTGCCATAGCGGGCGAAGCGTCGCAGCCGGTCGGCGTGCCGCCCGACCATCACGACTTTCGCTCCCTGTTGCGCCAAGGTCTGCCCCGCCCATTGGCCCACGAGGCCATCGCCCATCACCACCGCCACCTGGCCGGGTTTGATCGGCGAACGGGTGCCGCAATTGTAACCGACCTGCGTGAGCACGAGTCCGGCAAAAGCCACCGGGTCCATGCCGGCGGGCAAACGCAGCACCGCGCCCTGATCGCACACCGACGGCGAGACGTGGCCCGCAAACTGGTTGTCGAACATCCCGCAGACCTTGCTCATGGAGGCGAACACCCAATCGCCCGGCGCAAATTGCTTCACCGCTGCGCCGACCGAGAGCACGCGCCCGACCTTCTGGTAGCCCGCCACCATCGGAAACGGCGCCGGGTCGCCCGGCTGCCACGCCACGTCACCGGAAATCCGTTCGCCGCGCAAGAAGGAGCCCTCTGTGCCGTTGCTGATCCACGAGTGATGCACCTCCACCACCACATCCTCCGGTCCCGGTTCCGGGCTGGTGATCTTCTGGAAGGCGACCTGCCCCGGCCCGGTAAAGACTACGGCGTGCGATTCCATGGCCAGCAGTGCGGCGCAGTCCGCCCTTCACGACAAGCCGCAACCGGATGATATTTCATTCGCCGGCAAATCCATCTATTTCCGACCGCCGCTGGAGGGAAAGCGACCAACATTACAGCTGTTGCTGGCTGAAATCCAACGCGCCAGACAACAAACACACAAGAGTCCAAGAAAGTAGACGCTGGGCGCACCACCACCACCACCGGTAGCTGGAGCTGGAGCTGGAGGCAGGGGCGCCGACACCGAAATGTTCGCACTCTCACTGATTGCGCTGCCAGCTAAATTGGAAACCGTCACGCTATAGGCGCCGGCATCCGCGTCCTCGGCTATTTTGCTATAGCTGTCTGTTGTGGCTCCGTTGATCGGTGCACCGTCTTTCATCCATTGATAAGCTAGGCCCCCGCCTGTCGCCAGCACGAACAAACTGATGTTTAGTCCTCGGCCCACCGATCGACTTCGAGGTTGTTGGGTAATCGCGGGCACGACAATTTCCTCGCTGATGCCGCTCATTGCCATGGCTTGGTCGTTCAGAACACGGACATTGTACGCCGCCTTGGGATCGGTCTCGGCGAGACCGATCTGCCGCAACCCAAGATCCAAGTTCGTTGACCATCCGAACATGGAACCCATGACGCGAACCGAAATATGCGGATTGCTAAAATACGGGATTTTCCACGCCGCATACGACATGATGTCGCCGGACGTCCCGGAGGAACCCGTGAAACCCGGTGGAAGCGGGGGATTGTCCCACATCCGCCCATAGCACCAGAATCCGTCCCCGTCGGGCGCGGGCGGCCCATATACCCCTGGGGAATTCACCACGACATGTTCCCGGTCGTGTTGACAACCAAAGTTATGGGCCAGTTCATGGGCCAATGTTTGATAGGATCTCCCCCAACCCATGACACAAACCGCATAATCTCTCGTCACGGCCGTTTGTTTCGGGGAGTAACCGCGACCACTAAAATCGATTGCTCCTCCGATCAGCAGCACGATTTGATCCGCCCCGCGCTGATAGCGGGTGGTCTTGATCCATTCTCCGATCGCGCCGCTTGGTATCATGGCAACAATGTCGTCCAGTGATTTGCCCGTGCGCACATAGGCTGGCGCCGGAATTGAACCGAGATGGCGCCAGGCAAAAGCTGTGACCAAGCTCTGGCTCAACGCGAGGTTGCTTGTCTCCAACATCGCCTTGCTTTGCCCATCGATATAGCCAACCGGATCGGTGGATTTTGCCGCCGCTGCCGCCAGAGTGTCGGCGTCATAGACGACCAGCACATCCACCTTGAGCGGCGCGATCTCGGCGAACCTGTCGGACTCCGGCACATGACCGTGAGCGTAGGTGATCTCGAGAACCCCGCCCGTTGACTCGCGGCTCTCGACCTCCTTCGCCTGGACGGGTGCGTTGCCACAACTTTCCTCCCCGGGGGCAGACTCCGTGATCACCACCTTGCTCCCCCGAACGTGGAAACTGAACTGACTCGCCCCGGGAATGCTCAGGATCGCATCGTAGCCCCCGACTGTCGCTACGCCAACGAGGCTTGCCCCGGGCAGGTCGGGGTTCCGGCCGATCCACGTTACATAGCGGCCTTCGTCCTTGAGCGCCGTGCGCGTAAACCTGACCAACAGGTCGGGATACGGCGCGATTGTCAGGCTGTCCGGGCGAAATTCTCGCCAGTCGATCTTGTTTTCAGTAATGCTCGGAAACGCCAGCGCGATAGCCTCTGGCACCGGATCCACGTGCTTCCGCCTGTCATCCGGTTGAGGCTGATAATCCGGCAACCCATCAAGGAGTGGTTCGCCCGGGGCTCCTTTCTGCGCTTCTGCGGACAAGTTGACCGCCAAACGCCCTGTCATGGCATTGGACCTCCGTGCCCCCGGCTTGTCACCTGCAAGAAAGATCAAAATTACGCCGGCAATCAATATCGCCAAGCAGGCGAGCGCCCCAACTCCACGAAGACCGCGAAACCAACGAACCAGAAACTTCAATGACATAAGATGCGGCCCGTTCGAAACGTGCCACGCGTCCGATGCGTTGCAAAGCAATTTCCTTTTTCAATTCTACAAATTGCAACAATCCCCCTCCGCCAGCAACGACTCACCGCACAGGCAGGGGCGCCGGGAATCGCGACTCCTCTCCCCGCCCGACACCGCTGGCTCGACAACTCCGGTCGGGGGCGTAAGAGATGCTGCCATGAGATTTTTCCCGTGGCTGGCGGCACTGTTTACTCTCACTTCGTTCGCCGCGGCGGACGAGTTTGATCTGATCATCCGCCACGGCCTGGTGGTCGACGGTTCCGGCCAACCGGCCTTCGCGGCGGACCTTGCCGTGCGAGCGGGGCGCATCGCGCGCATCGGAGCCATCACCGGCACCGCCAAGACCGAGATCGACGCAACCGGGCTTGTTGTCGCCCCGGGCTTCATCGACGTGCACACCCACGCGGATGACATCATTGATCTGCCGCTCGCGGAAAACTTCCTCCGCATGGGCGTCACCGCGATCGTCGCGGGCAACTGCGGCGGGTCGGCGCTGGACGTCGGTCGGCTCTTCCGTGACCTCGAGCAAACCAAGTCCTCGATCAATTTTGCGACGCTCGTCGGCCACAACACCGTGCGCAAGGAGGCAATGGGCGGAAGTTTCGACCGCGCGCCGACGCCGGAAGAGCTGGCCAAGATGCAGGTCCTCGTGAGCCGCGCGATGCACGATGGCGCGGTCGGACTGTCCACGGGACTAATCTACCAGCCCGGGGTTTTTGCGCGGACCGAGGAGATTGTCGCGGTGTCCCGGGCCCTCACCCCCTTCGACGGCATCTACGTCAGTCACATGCGCAACGAAGGCGCGCAGATTTTCGCCGCACTGGACGAACTCTTCCAAGTGGCGCGTGAAGCCCACGTGCGGGCCCAGGTCTCGCACCTCAAGGTCTCCGGCGAAAAATCCTGGGGACAGGCCGAAGCCGTGCTGGCCCGGATTGCGGCGGCGCGGGCGAGTGGTCTCGATGTCACCCAGGACCAGTATGCCTACACCGCGTCCAGCACCTCGATGCGGCAATTGATTCCCGATGACGCGCTCGCCGGCGGCAAGGAGCACTTTCTCGCGGTGCTCGCCGATCCGGTCCAGAAGGCCGACCTAGTCGCGCGGATGAAGCAAAATATCCGGACCCGCGGACGGCAGGATTACGCCTACGCCGTGGTGGCGTCGTTCCGCCAAGACACCTCGCTCAACGGGCTCAACATCCTCGAGGCGGCGCAGAAAAAATTTGGCTCGGACTCCCTCGATGCGCAGATCGAGGTGATTTTGGATTTCGAGAAAAATGGCAGCGCAACCGGTGTGTTCCACGGCATGAACGAGGAGGACCTGCAGGTCTTCATGCGGCATCCGAACACCATGATCGCCTCCGACAGCGGCCTGCGGGTCTTCGGGGAGGGCGTTCCTCATCCGCGCGGCTACGGCAACAATGTCCGGGTGCTCGGCCGCTACGTGCGCGACCTGCACGTGCTGCCGCTCGAAGAGGCCATCCGCAAGATGACCAGTCTGCCGGCGGCGGTTTTCCGCTTCACGGAACGCGGCGAACTCCGCGAGGGCTACTGGGCCGACCTCGTCGTCTTCGATCCCGCGCGCGTCACCGACCCGTCCACTTACCGCGAACCGCACCGCTACGCCGACGGCGTGCCGTGGGTGATCGTCAACGGCGTGCCCGTCGTGCAACACGGCCAGCACACCGGCGCCAAACCCGGCGCCGTGCTCCGCGCCCGCGCTCCCGCCCAATCCGCGAGCAACTGAACGGAATGCGCGCACTGAGGTGGAGCGGATTGGCCTCAATCCGCGCAGAACGCGTTGAGGTCAACGTGTTCCACCCGCTTCCGCGGCGCCGGACCGAGAGACACGTGAGTTACGCACTCAACGCGCAACGTGGCGAGTCCACCGCTTCCGTCTCCACTGCTCACTACTCGCTCCTCGCTTCTCCCTCCATTTCTACAGCGCAAAACGCAGCAGCGGTCGCGTTTGCAATTCCCCACGGCAACCGCATTTTCCCGAGTCATGCCCCGCTTCCTCCTGTTGTCCGTCACCACTTGCTTGTTCACTTCGGGGCTGTCGCTGGTTGCAGACGCCCAAGTGACGCCGCGCCGCGATATCGAGCGCATCTATCGGGATTCCTGTGCCGACTGTCACGGTCGCAACCTCCAGGGCGGACTCGCACCATCCCTGCTCGACGGTAAGTGGACCCACGGATCAACCGACGAAGACCTCGCTCGCATCATTCGCGACGGCGTGCCGGACGCGATGGACGGCTTCAAGGGTGAGATGAGCGAGGCCGAGATTCGCGCGATGGTCGTCTACATCCGCGAACACCGGGCCGGATTCACCACCACGCGCCAAACCAAGCCACTCCCCGCCGGCGTCGTCGCGAGCGAGGAGCATGAGTTTCGCCTCGAAATCGTGGCTGACGGCCTGTCCACGCCATGGGCCATCGATTTCCTGCCCGACGGGCGCATGCTCGTGACGGAAAAGCCCGGACGCCTGCGCGTCATCGAGAACGGACGCCTCCAACCGGAGCCGGTGCACGGCATACCCGCGGTGCGTGACGCCGGACAAGGCGGTTTGCTCGAGGTGGCGGTGCATCCGCGTTATGCGGAGAACGGCTGGATTTACCTCGCCTACTCCGACCCCGCGCTGCGCGACGGCCAACCGGTGAGCCTTACCACGCTCGTGCGCGGCCGGCTGCGCGACGGCGCCTGGGTCGATCAGGAAACGATCTGGCGCGCGCCGCTGGAACATTACCGAGCGGGCGGCGGCGTGCATTACGGTTGCCGCATCGCGTTCGACCGCGAGGGCTACCTCTACTTCTCGCACGGCGAGCGCGGCCGGCAGGACGACGCGCAAGATCTGCGGCTGCCCGTCGGCAAAATTCATCGTCTCCACGACGACGGTCGCGTGCCGGCGGACAACCCCTTTGTCGGGCACGCCGGCGCGTTCGCTTCCGTCTGGACCTATGGCAATCGCAACCCGCAGGGCCTCGACTTCGATCCGCGCACCGGCCTGCTCTGGGAAACGGAGCACGGCCCGCGCGGCGGCGACGAACTCAACCTCATCCACCGCGGCGCCAACTACGGCTGGCCGCTCGTCACGCACGGCATGAACTACAACGGCACGCCGATCACGCCCGAGACCTCGCGGCCGGGCATCGAACCGCCCGTCGTGCATTGGACGCCCTCCATCGCCGTCTGCGGCATCGATTTCTACACGGGCGAGAAGTTTCCCCGCTGGCGCCACCACCTCTTCGTCACTGCGCTCGCGCAACAAGAGCTGCGCCGCGTGGTCATCGCCGGCGAACGCGTGACCCACCAGGAAGTCGTGCTGCGCGACATCGGCCGGCTGCGCGACGTCGCCAACGGTCCCGACGGTTTCCTCTACCTCGCGGTCAACCAGCCCGACCGCATCGTGCGACTCGTTCCCGCCGAGTGAAGCCGGCCGCACCGGCCCGGCGGTTGCCCGCTGGACAGATGCGGCGCATCCGCTAAGTTGACCGCCTACCCTATGAAATTCCCGCGCTGCTTGGTTCTTCTCGCGGCGAGTGCGTCCGCGCTCTTCGCCGCCAATCCCGCTTTCGACCACTGGGCCGATTCGTTCGCCGCCGATTGGGTGCGGGGCAATCCGACATTTTCCACCGTGCAACAATACCTGCCCGCCGAGGAACAGGACGCGCTCGACCGCCAGCTCACGCCCGTCAGTCGCGAGTATCGCGCGGCCCGCGCCGCCGTCGCCGCCCGCGGTCTGAACGAGCTCGCGCAATTCGACCGCGACTCGCTCAGCCCCGATCAACGCACGTCCGCCGCCGTCATCGCCTGGTCACTCGACGGCACCGTGCGCGGCGAAGCGTTTGCTGATTTCAGTTTCGTGTTTCACCAAATGGGCGGCCTGCACGTCGGCCTCGTAAATTTTCTGACGCAGTCGCACCCGATCCGGAATAAGCGCGATGTCGAAAACTACCTCGCGCGCCTCGACCAAGTTGCGGCGCGGATCGACGAAGGTGTGGCCATTGCGCAAGCCGGTGCGGCGCGCGGCCACCTGATGCCTGATTTCATCACGCGTTCCGTGCTCGGCCAGTTCGCCCGTTTCCTCACCGGCACGCCGCGCGAAAACCGTTTCGTCGCCGCGCTCGATGAACGCGTCGCGAAGCTCACCGACGTCACGGCCGAAGAGCGCGTCGCGTTTGTCGCCTCCGCCGAGAAGATCACCGCCGAGTCGATCATCCCAGCCTTCCAGCGCGCGCAGGCGATGTTGCAGGAGCAACTGCCCCTCACCAACAGCAATGCCGGCCTCGCGTGGCGCGAGGGCGGCGACGCGGCCTATGCGGAGGCGCTCCGCCGCTTCACCACGACGACGATGACGGCCGATGAAATCCACGAGCTCGGTCTGCGCGAAGTCGCCCGCATCGAAGCGGAGATGGACAAACATCTGCGCTCGCTCGGTTACACTGACGGCAGCGTGAAGGCGCGCTACGAACAATTGAACGACGACGTGCAACCCAAGGGCGACGAAGATCCGCGTCCGGCGCTGATCGCGCGGTTTGAGGCGCTGTTGGCCGACGCCGTGGAACGTTCGAAGTCCGTCTTCGACATCACGCCGAAGGCGCCGTGTGTCGTGAAACGTGAACCGGCGTTCACGGAAAAAACCGCCGCCGCGCACTATAGCGGCCCGGCGAAGGACGGCTCGCGGCCGGGGATTTTTTGGGCACCGTTGCCGGGGCCGAAATTTTCCATCCTCGGGATGCGCACGCTCACTTACCACGAAGGTATTCCCGGCCATCACTTTCAAATCGCGCTGCAACGAGAGACCGAGAGTCTGCCGCGTTACCGTCGTGACGGCGTGTTCAGCGGAGGGTCGGCCTACGCCGAGGGCTGGGCGCTCTACGCCGAACAACTTGCCACCGAAAACAATTGGTATGCAGGCGACACGCACGGCTTGCTTGGCCAGCTCAACGCCGAACTCTTCCGCGCCCGCCGTCTCGTCGTTGATACCGGTCTGCACGCGAAAAAGTGGACGCGCCAGCAAGTGATCGACTACGGCATCCCCGCCTCCGAAGCGGAGCGCTACGTCGTGATGCCGGGGCAAGCCTGTTCCTACAAAGTCGGGATGATCAAAATCCTCGAGCTGCGCGCCAAGGCCCAGCGCGAGCTCGGCGCGCGGTTTTCGATCAAGCAATTTCACAACGTCGTCCTGCAAACCGGCAACGTGCCCCTCGCCGTGCTGGAGCAAGTCATAGACGCGTGGGTCACAACCACCTTGGCGTCCGAATAGGCCACCCGCCGTTTCCCTCGCGCCCTCCCCGTGGGCAGGGAAGGCGTTTCCTTGGCCCCGCCCCGTTCTCCGGGCCGTCGAAATTGCTTTGCCGTCGCCTCGTTCGCGGATTTCTTGGACAGCGTCACCCTCGGCCCCTCCTTGCATGATGTCTCTCCTCCGCCTCCTGCTTAAAGTTGTCTTCCGCTTCCGGGTGGAGGGGGCCGAAACGATTCGCGGGCCCGGCCCGATGATCCTTTGTCCCAACCACACCTCGTGGCTCGACTGGTTGTTCGTGCTGGTGTGCCTTGAAGACGATTGGAAGTTCGTCGCGTCGTCCACCACGGCGCAGACGACCTGGATCCATCGGAAGATGATGATCAACAGTCGCACCTTCCCGGTGGACAACACCTCCTCCTATGCCATCCGCGGCATGGCTGAACACCTGGAGAACGGCGGCAAGCTGGTGATTTTCCCCGAAGGTCGCATCAGCTCGACGACCAACTTGATGCGCATCTACGACGGCACCGCCTTCTTGGTGCATCGCACGGGGGCCAAGGTCGTTACCTGTTACCTGCGCAACGCGGTCCGCGTCCGCTGGGTGCGGCACAAGGGCTGGACGAGTTGGTTTCCGCGGGTCTCCGTTCACTTCAGCCCGCCACTCACGGCGCCGACCTTTGCCGAGCACGCGCACAACGTCGGGCGCCACAAACTCACCCAATGGCTGCGCGACCAGATCATGCTGCAGCAGTTCGAGATTGAAATGCGCCTCGGCGCGCCAACCGTGCCGGCCGCCATCGCCGAGACGGCCGCCGCGATCCCCGGCCGCATCGCCGTCGAGGACATTTCCTTCACGGAGTTGACCTACCGGCAGTTGATGATTCGCACCCAGGTGCTGTCCGGCGTGCTGGCGAATCATCTCTCTCCCACCGTCGGCGAGCGCATCGGCATGTTGTTGCCCACGGTCAACGGCGCCCTGATCACCGTGCTGGCACTCTGGTCGCGGGGCAAGGTGCCGGCGTTCCTCAACTACTCGAGTGGCGGCGCCATCATGGTGAGCTGCGCGAAGCTCGCCAGTCTCAAGCAAGTGCTGACCTCCCGAGCTTTCGTCGAAAAAGCGCGCATCAACCTGGAGCCATTGAAGGCCGCCGGGCTGGAGTTCATATTTCTCGAGGACATTCG
>JAUXOH010000040.1 GCA_030682505.1 Candidatus Didemnitutus sp.
GTGGCGAACCAACATGGACCGGTTTTCCGGGCAGCGGGTTGGCTATGATTCGGCCCGCTACTACGCCGCGGGATTGGCCAGACTCGGCCGGCAGACCGAGGCCTTGGGTGTCTTGGAGCGCCAGCTCCTGGCGCTGCCGCCAACCGAGCGGAATGTCGCCGACCAGTTTCGCTTGTTGATCGGTTTGATCGCGGGCGAGACCAGTCCGACTGCCCGGCGGGCGTTTCGTGATCTCGTGCGGGATGGGGTGCGCCCGGAAACCCAGCGCACGGCGCTGTATGCGCTCGCCCGCGGCACGCGTTCGGTGGCGGAGCGGCAACAATTGCGGCGGGACTTGTCGGCTTTGATCAGCGCTCCGCAGCAACATCCGATCATTGAAGACCTCCTGCTGGTGCGGGCCCAGACCGCCTTGGCGGACAAGCAATCCAACGTGGCGGAAGAAGACGCCCGCGTTTTGCTGGATCGTTTTCCGGGTTCGCCCCTGCGCGCGGCGGCGCTGGGCGTGCGGCTGTCGGTCGCGTGGGATGCGCGACTCTACCGCACCGCGGCGGACATCTGCACGCAGTTGCGCGCCACGTTGCCGCCGGGACGCGAACGGTCGGAACTCGGCGTCTTGCTCGCGGAGACGTTTTTTCGCTCGGGCGATTTCAAGAACGCGGCGGACGCCTACGATGCCGCGCTGCGGGAGGCCCCGCAAGTCGTGCCGACGGGAGGCTTGATTTTTCAGCGGGTCCTGTCGGACGTGCGCGCGGATCGCTTGGCCGAAGCGGCGGCCCTGCTGGACGAAATGGCGGGCCAGGCCGCGTTTGATGTCGTGAGCCGCTGGCAGGCGGAATGGAACCTGATGCGGGAAATGCAGGCGCGGGGGCGCACGCGGGACGCGCAGGCGCGGGTGGAAAAACTGATGGCCAACCCGTCCACGGCGGTCGTGCCGGACGAATTGCGCATTCGTTTGCTCTGGCTCCGCGCCAAGCTGTCCTTTGACAACGATCAGCCGGAGGCTGCTGCGCGCCAATCGGATGAACTGCTCGCCCGGCTCCCCACGGCGCAACTGGAGGCGGGGCTGCAAGCGGAAGTGGAAAGCACGGCGCAGTTGTTGAAGGCGCAAGCCATGCTCGATCTTGGGCGCGACGCGGAAGCGACGGCGATCCTCGATCAACTGCGGGCGAGCAATCGCGACGCAAAGGTCGCGGTATATTCCTATATCGTGCAAGCGGCGCGTCAGGCGAAGCGCGGAGAGCTGGCGCTTGCCGAGAAGACCTTGCTCGACATGGTCGACTCGAATGCGGCGAGTGAATACGCGCCGTTTGCCCTGTATGAAACGGCCGTATATGCGGAGCGTCAGGGGCTCGATCGCAACCTGCGCGATGCGTATGAGCGGCTGGAGCGACTGGTGACACGTTACCCGCGGGATGAGCTGGTTTTTTATGCGCGCCTCAAACAGGGCGATCTTCTCCGCAAGCTGAATGATTTTGGCGCGGCGCGGCTGGTGTATGAGGACCTGATCAACAATCACGGCCAGCATCCCGATGTTATCTTGGCGCAAATGGCGCTCGGCGACTGCCTGTTTGCGCAGGGCGCGAACAACCCCGGAAACTATGATGCGGCGGCGGCGCTCTTCGAGCGGCTGCGCGATTTGCCGACCGCGCCGACCGACCTGCGCGTCGAGGCGGGCCACAAATGGGGGTATGCGCAGGCGCGGCGCGGGCAGCGACAGAGTGCGCGCACGATTTATTGGTCGGTGATTGATGCCTTCTTCCTTGATTCGGCGGTGGCCGAACGGCTCGGCGCCACGGGTCGCTACTGGATTTCGCGCACGCTCCTCGAGTTGGGCCAGTTGCTGGAGGAGGCGGACCGCTGGGATGAAGCGCAGCGAGCCTATCAACTGGTGGTGGAAAACCGGCTGGGCGGTTCAGCCCAGGCGCAAGCGAAGCTGAATCGTTTCCGCGCGACCAAGGAGGCGAAACCGTGAGCTCGGATTCAAGTTTACGAAACCATTCCCGGGCACATCATACGCGACACTTTTCATGACGGCATTTAATTACAGTCTCTTCGCCCAGGGTGGACCCGTGATGTGGCTGCTCGTGGCCGTCGGTTTTGTGGCGCTGGTGGTTTTTGTTGAACGTGCGCTCTACCTGCATCGGGGACAGATCCGTTCCACGGAGTTCCTGAACGGCATTAAGAACCTGTTGCAAAGGGACCGCCTGATGGAGGCGCTGACGTTGTGCGAGGAAACGCCCGGACCGGTGGCCGCGGTGGTCAAGGCGGGCCTGCGGCACGCGAGTGATGATGAGCAAGGCATGCGTTTTGCGGTGCAGGAGGCGGCGCTGACGGAAATCCCGACACTCGAACGACGCATTGGCGCCCTGGCCGCGATCGCGCAGATCGCCCCGCTCCTTGGGTTGCTCGGAACCCTGCTGGGCATGATCAAGACCTTCTGGTTGTTCAACCAGTCGGGCAATTACGCCACCCCTGCGGTGCTTTCCGGCGGAGTTTGGGAAGCGTTGCTCACGGCGGCGGCGGGGATCGCGATTGCGATCCCGGTGCATCTGGCGCGGCATTTTCTCCACGGGCGCGTGCGGGCGCTCGTCCATGACATGGAGTGGGTGGGGAACGAGCTGATGCGTTACTTGCTGCGCGAACATCGCAACGGAGCTGGAGCCGGGAAAAATGATCACCCGCCCGCTTGATCTCCGAGCCAGATTGTCGGCCCCGCCGCGCGATTTCGACGTCGTGTTCTGGGTGAACGTCGGGGCGATCGGTTTGTTTTTCGCGTTGCTCGGTTCGAGGTTTATTTTAGCCCCGGGTTTGCCCGTCGGCATAAGCACCTCCGCCGAGCTGGAATTGCCGCGTCTCGAAACCGCCACGCACGCCACGACTTCGGTGGTGGTGAGTTTTCGCCGCGACAACATGATTTTGTTCGAGGGCGGAATTTACGAGCTCGCGAGTTTCAGGGCGGTGCTGCAACGCTATGCCAAGGAACACCCGGGCGCGTCCATGCTGGTGCGAGTCGACAAGCAGGTATCGATGCAGGGCTTTCTCGAACTATGTGATCTGGCGCGCGCGGCGGGCTTTGCGAGCGTGCTGGTCGCGGCTGATCAGGCCGAGTCAACCTCACCACAATTTGTGCCGACGGGCCGCTGAGGAACTCCCATGGCCGCGCCAGCTTCTCAATCCAAACGCCGCGTCGTCGTGGGACTTTCCCTGATGGTTTTGGTCACCGCGGCGTGGTGGCTCTGGTCCGAGCACGAGTCCGCCCAAGAGCAAACAGGTGGGACACCGGGTCCGGAACCCTTCGTCCGCCTCGCGGGGGCAGGAGTGGATCGAGCAGATGTCGTTTTGCGCGAGCGCGCAGAATTTTTTGATCCGGCGCCACTCTTCATCCCCACTTCGCGAAACTACGGGCAGGGGCAACTGCCCGCCCGCTTGGTCAAGCAACCCGGGCAAGTGTTTACCATTTTCGGTTCGAAGTTGATCTTCGCCGACGGAGGATTGTCCAGCTATGGAACCGAAAATCTCGCGGTGACGGAGAGCGTGGTCGAGATCTTGGGTCGCGCCAATGAGGCTCCGTTTGCGGGAATGGGGGAGACGGGATTAGTCCGGAAATTTGTGTCCGATCGGTCGGCGTTTATGCAGATTAAACAATTGGGGGACGGTGAGTTAACATATATTACGCTTTCAGGATTATTGTTGCCTCGCGCTGATTTTGCACCTTTGGAATTCATCGTCGCCGTGGGTCCGGCGGGGATCACGGGCGGGCCGCTCCTCTCGCTCGGTTCAGGTCGCGATGAGATCGACATATTCTTTCGGGATTACCTTGCGAAGACCTATCGGATTGGGTCTGTTCTCGCCCCCGGTCGTTATCGCATAACGATCGGACCGTAGATTTTTGGCGGAAGCACAAGAATACAGTTGACGGCGATTTTTGGGAATCATTCTCTAGTCGTTCTCTTTGTTTTTTGCCTATGCCTTGGTCTGCCCAGATAGCTCAGTTGGCAGAGCACGTCCTTGGTAAGGACGAGGTCGCCGGTTCGAATCCGGTTCTGGGCTCCACGGCAAACGTCGTCGACTACCGACGTTAATAATAGTCAACAACTTCAACCACAAACACATACCTCCACATGGCTAAAGGAACATTCGAACGCAAGAAGCCGCACGTAAACGTAGGCACGATCGGTCACGTCGACCACGGCAAGACCACGCTGACCACCGCAATCCTCGCAGCGCAAGCTCGCAAGGGTCTCGCTGAGGTCAAGTCCTACGCGGATATCGCGAAGGGCGGCACCGTCCGCGATGCTTCGAAGATCGTCACGATCTCCGTCGCTCACGTGGAATATGAGTCTGACAAGCGCCATTATGCGCACGTCGACTGCCCCGGCCACGCCGACTTCGTGAAGAACATGATCACCGGCGCTGCCCAAATGGACGGCGCGATTCTGGTCGTTTCTGCTGCTGACGGCCCGATGCCGCAGACCCGCGAACACATTCTCTTGGCCCGCCAGGTTGGCGTGCCGAACCTGGTCGTCTTCCTGAACAAGGTCGACCTGATCGACGACGCCGAGCTCCTCGAACTCGTCGAAGAGGAAATCCGCGATCTCCTCACGAAGTACAAGTTTGACGGCGCAACCGCCAAGATCATCCGTGGTTCCGCCACCGCTGCGCTGGAAGGCACGCCGGAAGGCAACGCCGCGATTCAGGCGTTGATGGAGGCCATCGACAGCGAAATCGCCGAGCCGCAGCGCGAAATGGACAAGCCGTTCCTGATGTCGGTCGAAGACGTGTTTTCGATCACCGGTCGCGGCACGGTCGCGACGGGTCGCATCGAGCGCGGAGTCGTCAAGATCAACGAGACGGTTGAAATCGTTGGCCTGAAAGACACCACCACGACGGTCGTTACCGGCATCGAAATGTTCCGCAAGCTGCTCGATCAGGGCCAGGCGGGCGACAACGTCGGTATTCTCCTCCGCGGTGTTGACAAGGAAGGCATTCAGCGCGGCCAAGTGATCGCCGCCCCGAAGTCCATCAAACCCCACAAGAAGGCGAAGGCCGAAATCTACGTCCTCTCCAAGGATGAAGGTGGTCGCCACACGCCGTTCTTCGACGGTTACCGTCCGCAATTTTACTTCCGCACCACCGACGTTACCGGCGTCGCCCACCTTCCGAAGGGCGTCGAAATGGTCATGCCCGGTGACAACGTCGCCGTCGAGATCGACTTGATCGCACCCATCGCCATGGAAAAACTGCAAAAATTCGCCATTCGCGAAGGCGGTCGGACCATCGGCGCAGGTCGTGTCACCGAGATCATCGAATAAGCGTCTCAATCATCTTCGGACTTCACGCGCCGGGGCCCCTTTTGGGACTCCGGCTGCGTCGTCTAAACGAAATATCCACAGGGGTGTAGCTCAATTGGTAGAGTAGCGGTCTCCAAAACCGTTGGTTGGGGGTTCGATTCCCTCCGCCCCTGCCACCATCCGCCCGATCCAGCAATTCACATGGCAAATCCTTTCCGCAGTGCCCGTATCTTCTTTGGCGAACTTGTCGCCGAGTTGCAGAAAGCCAGCTGGCCGACCCGCGAAGAACTCAAGGACTCCACGATCGTCGTGATCGTCGCCTGTATTCTCCTCGGTTTGTTCACCAGCGTCAGCGACTTTGCTCTCTATCAGGTGGTCGACCTGTTCACCTCCTGGGTGAGCTAAGCCGCACCACTTCTTCACATGACCGCCCAGACTTCAACGCCCACCGGCGCCCAATGGTTCGCAGTCCACACTCTCTCCGGCCAGGAGCAGAAGGTGAAAACCTACTTGGAGAAATTCAAGAAGGCCGAGGAACTCGATGATCATATCTTTGAGATTCTCCTGCCGACGGAAGTCGTTTCCGAGGTCAAGGGGGGCAAGAAGTCCACGAAAGTCCGCAAGCTCTACCCGGGCTACGTTTTCGTGAACCTCAAGCTCTTCGACGAGGGCCAGATCATCATCAAACCCTTCTATTTCGTCAAAGACGCCGCCGGGGTGATCGGTTTTGTCGGCGGTGAGCGTCCGGCTCCCCTGCGCCAGGCCGAGATCGACGAGATCAAGGCCCGCCTCGAAGCCGCCACCGGCAAGGAAGTGCCGAAGGTGTCCTTTGAAGTCGGCGAAGAAGTCAAAATTACGGATGGCGCCTTTGCCAACCTCACCGGCCGCGTCGACGAAATCGACCCTTCGCGCGGCAAGCTCAAGATTTCCGTTTCCATTTTCGGGCGGTTTACACCCGTCGAACTCGAATACTGGCAGGTCCAGCGCGCCTCTGAAAGCTGATCCGCCGCCCAACCTAAAACTGCCACTCCTCCGCACCACTTAACATGGCCAAAAAGATTCACGGTTACGTCCGTCTCCAACTCCCGGCTGGCGCCGCCAACCCGGCCCCGCCGGTCGGTCCCGCCCTGGGCGCCCAAGGCGTCAACATCATGGCGTTCTGCAAAGAATACAACGCCAAGACCAAGGACCAGGCCGGAATGATCATTCCGGTCGTCATCACGGTCTACACGGACAAGTCCTTCACCTTCATCTGCAAATCGCCTCCGGCATCAGTCCTCCTGAAGAAGGCCGCTGGTGTCGCCTCCGGTTCGGCCAAGCCCAATCAGGACAAGGTCGGCAAGGTCACGAAGAAGCAGATCATCGAGATCATCAAGATCAAGGGATCCGACCTCAACGCGAACAGCGAAGAAGCCGCCATCCGCATGATTTCCGGCACCGCCCGCAACATGGGAATCGAGGTCGTCGACTAAATTTCACCCACAACCGCTCACCGCGGGAGTCCGCCAACGGACGTTCGCACCGCACGGAGTAGACAATGGAAAAACACAGCAAACGCTACAACAGCGCCCTCAAGGCCGCTGATCTCACGAAGGAATATTCACTGGCTGAAGCCGTGGAGATTCTTTCGAAATTCCCCAAGACCAAGTTCGACGAGACCGTTGAACTTTCTTTCCGCCTCGGCGTCGATCCGGCGCAAGGTGACCAGATGGTTCGCGGCACCACGCCGCTGCCCAACGGTTCCGGCAAGAAAGTCCGCATCGTTGTCTTCACCGAGGACGCCGAAAAGGCCCTCGCCGCAGGTGCGGATCACGCCGGCCTCGCCGACATGATGGCGAAGGTCAACGCCGGTTGGCTCGACTTCGATGTCGCCATCGCCACGACCGACGCAATGAAGCAGGTCCGCACGCTCGCCCGCGTGCTCGGTCCGAAGGGCCTCATGCCGAACCCCAAGTCCGGCACGGTCACCGACGACATCGCCGCCGGCATCAAGGCCGTCAAGGCCGGTCGCGTGGAGTTCAAAGTCGACAAGACGGCCAACATTGGCGTCGGCATCGGCAAGCGTTCGTTCACCAACGACCAGATCGCCGAGAACGCCGTCGCCGTCCTCGAAGCCATTGGCAAGGCCAAGCCCGCCGCGTTCAAGGGTCACTACATCAAGCGCGTCACCATTTCGGCCTCGATGAGCCCGGGCGTGAAGCTCGCGAGCACCGAGTTCAGCAAATTCTAAGGAGCCCGACACCATGAGAGCAGAAAAAAAATACCTGATCGAAGAAGTCACCGGGCATCTCAAGAAGTCCGATTACGTCATCCTCACCAATTTCACCAACCTGACCGTTGCTGACACGGCTGAACTCCGCAAGCGCCTCGCCCCCGAGAGCGCCGAGTTCCACGTCGTCAAGAACAGCTCCTTCCGCGTCGCGGCCAAGGCCTTCGGCCTCCCGGACGTTGAGGGTGCCCTGTTGGGTCAGACGGCCGTCGTGGTCGGCGGCACCAATCCCGCCGGCGTCGCGAAGGCCCTGAAGAAATTCGTCCAGGAAAAGCAGAAACTGGAAGTCAAAGTTGGCGTGCTCGACAAGAAGTTGATGAGCGCCGCCGAACTGTCCGTGCTGGCCGATCTCCCGTCGTTCGACGGCCTGCGTTCGATGTTCCTCGGCATGCTCACCATGCAGGGAGCCGCGTTCGTGCGCGTCCTCAACGAGAAGGTCAAGAAGGAGCAACCCGCCGCCTAAACCCCTTTTCGCGTTCTCGCCGACACTCCTTCGTCGGCGGAGCACGGAATCCAAAAATCCAACGGAGTTCAGCTAGGAGACACGTCTCTTAAACGCGCGGCCCACTGCCGCCGCTAGCACTTCAAGGAAGAATACCATGAGCAACATTACCAAAGACCAAGTCATCGAGTGGCTGTCCGCACAGCCCATTCTCGAACTCGCCGCCCTCGTTAAGGATCTCGAGACCAAGTGGGGCGTTTCCGCCGCCGCTGCCGTCGCTGCCGCTCCCGCCGCTGGCGCCGCTGCTTCGACTGCCATCGAGCAGACGGAGTTCAACGTCATGCTGCTTGAAGCTGGCGCGAACAAGATCGGCGTCATCAAGGAAGTCCGTGCCCTCACGGGTCTCGGTCTCAAGGAGGCCAAGGACCTCGTCGAAAGCGCGCCGAAAGCAGTCAAGGAAGGCATCAACAAAACTGAGGCCGAAGAGGTCAAGAAAAAGCTCGAGGCCGCCGGTGCCAAGGTCGAGCTCAAGTAACCACTTGGCTCTTACCCACGCATTCGTTCCCAATTCCCGGGCACAGGCCGCGCAAAACGCGGCCTGTGCTTCGGCTTTTATTTCGTTCTTTCCCGGCGTGACGAGTTCCTCGTATCCGCACGCCCCCACTGCCGGTTCCGCCGCCCACTCGGGCGCGAACTGAGTTAGCCCATTTCTTTAATCCACCCAACGGGAGCATTCATGGCCGACCGCACTCAACACGAACGCGTCAACTTTGGTAAACTTCGCGAAGTCATCCAGCCGCCCAACCTCATCGAGCTGCAGATCAGCTCCTATCTCGAGTATCTCCAGAAAGATACCGCCGAGAAACAGCGCAAGCCGATCGGGCTCGAGGCCGTTTTCCGCGAGGTCTTCCCCATCAAATCGTATGATGAGCGACTGACGCTTGAATACGTCTCCTACACGATCGGTGAGCCCAAGAGCTCCGAAATCGAGTGTCTACGCGAAGGCGTCACCTACGCCGTGCCGCTCTACGTGAAGCTCCGCCTCCGCGAAGAAGACTTCATCAAGGACGAGGAGATTTTCATGGGCGACATCCCGATGGTGACCGAGCGCGGCTCGTTCATCATCAATGGCGCCGAACGCGTCGTCGTCTCGCAGCTTCATCGCTCGCCCGGTATCTGCTTCGAAGTTGCCACCCATCCGAACGGCAAGTTGCTCCACTCCTTCCGCATCATTCCAGATCGTGGCACCTGGCTCGAGCTGCAGTTCGACAACAACGACCTGCTCTACGTTTACCTCGATCGCCGCCGCCGCCGCCGGAAGTTCCTCATCACGACGATGCTTCGCGCAATCGGCTACAGCAACGATCTCGATATCCTGAATCTCTTCTACGACGTTCAGGATTTGAAGGTCTCCAAGGCCCTCGATCTGGAAAACGTTTCCAGTCTCGTGTTGGTTGAGGACGTTATCGATGCCCAGAAGGGCGTCGTGCTGGCCCGCGCGTTCGAACCCCTCACCAAGCAAATTGTCCGCACGTTTGAGAAGCACGACATCAAGTCGATGCGCGTCATCGACACGACGGCCGACGAAGGCGCGATCATTCGCGCGCTCAAGAAGGATCCGACCCGCAACGAGGAAGAAGCGCTCAAGGAAATCTACAAGAAGCTCCGTCCAGGCGAACCGCCGACCACGGCGAACGCCAAGGCCCTGCTCAAGCGCCTGTTTTTCGACGCCAAGCGTTACGACCTCGGTCGCGTGGGTCGCTACAAGATCAACCAGAAACTCGACCTCAAGACCGACCTCGAGATGCGCAT
>JAUXOH010000042.1 GCA_030682505.1 Candidatus Didemnitutus sp.
GCGGAAGCGGGCGAGGCCCTCGACCTCGTGGGCCAGGTCGAGGTCCTTCTTCTCGAGGAACTCGTGCCAGCGCTTCTCGGGGGTGATCTCCTTGAGCAGGGCCTCCATCTCCTTGCCCCCGACGGCGCCCTCGCGGATGACCTGGAGCGAGCCGGAGATGCGGGACTTGGGCGGCAGGCCGACGGTGAGGTGCAGGTCGGAGCCGCCTTTTTCAAGCATCGTGCGGAGGAGAGCGTCGATGGCGGCCATGTTATTTCTTGGCGGTGGCGGCCGGCGGTGCGCTCGGCACAACCGGATCGATCTTGTAGCGGACGTTGCGGGTGGAGACGTTGATCAGCGCGGTCTCCTTGGAAATCTTCTGCTGCGTGTAGAGTTCGAGCACGACGTTTTCCATGACGCACATGCCCTCCTTGAGGCCGGTCTCCATGACGTTGCGAAGCCCGGAGGTCTTGCCCTCGCGGATGAGGGCCTGGATGGCGGTGTTGGAGATCATGATCTCGCAGGCGACGACGAGGCCGCCGGCGGTGCCCGGGAGCAGGCGCTGGCAGATGACGCCGCGAAGGCTCTCGGCCACGCTGGCGCGGATTTGCGTCTGCTGCGCGGGGGGGAAGACGTCGAGCAGCCGGTTCAACGTCGTGGCGGCGTCGCTGGTGTGCATCGTGCCGATGACGAGATGCCCGGTCTCGGAGGCGCTGATGGCCATCTCGATGGTCTCGAGATCGCGGAGTTCGCCGATGACGATGACATCGGGATCCTCGCGGAGGGCACCCTTGAGCGCGGTGAAGAAGGATTTGGTGTGCGGGCCGACCTCGCGCTGCGTGACGTTGCAGCCCTTCGGCAGCTGCACGACCTCGATGGGATCCTCGACGGTGATGATGTGGTCCTCGCGCTGCTCGTTGAGCTCGGCGACCATGGCGGCGAGGGTGGTGGTCTTGCCGGCGCCGACGGGGCCGGTGATGAGGATGAGACCGTTGTGGTAGGAGAGGAGCTTGCGGATCGCCTCGAGGTTGCGCAGGCCGAGGTCGTCGAGCTTGGGGATGCCGGCAGGCACCATGCGGTAGGAGCCGGACGGGCCCCACTTGTGGAACATGAGGTTGACGCGGTAGCGGTTCTCCGGGCCGAGGGCGAGGGCGAGGTCGTAGTCGCGGCGCTCGAGGAAAATGTTCTTCTGGTGCTCGGCGAGCAACACGGTGTTGAGCCGCAGGGACTCGTCTTCCTGGAGGACGTGGTCGGTGATGGGGGTGAGCGCGCGGTGCTTGCGGATGAACGGCCGTGAACCGGCCGAGAGGTGCAGATCGCTGGCCCCGAACTTGCCGGTCTCGATGAGCAGCTGGCGCATGGCCTCGGCGAGGGCGGCGTCGTCCAAGGTGGCGATGCGCTCAAAGGGAAACTGCGGGGCGCCGCCATTGTTCGGGGCCGTGCCGCCAGTCGCGGGCGGGGAGGCGGAGTGGGGCGCCGCCAGTTCACCGTCCAGCAGCGGGTTGCTTGGAGGCGGGCCGGAGGCGGCGCGGGTCATCGCGTTGCCGGCGATCTCCTCGAGTTGGCCGACATCCTGCACGGCGCTGTCGTCGATCAGTTGCTGCGCGAATTCCATCAGCCCGTCGCTCTTCGCAGCCTTGCGGAGTCCGACCAGCGCTTGTTCACGGGTGAATAGCTTGGCGTCGAGACCGAGGCGGATGAGCCAGAGGACTTCGTTGTTCATGCGTGGGGAACGGCCGCGATGCTCCCAACCCGGTGCCGGTTGGCAAGGACCGACTCACGGGGCCGCGGTTATTGCCCGCGTGATTTCGCGGCGGAAGACCCACCCCTGTCGTTTGCCTTCACCTGCGCGGGTGGCAGGTGAAGGGGCGCGGGCAAATCGAGAGGAGGGATTACTCGAGGTCGAAGCGGTCCAGGTTCATCACCTTGTTCCAGGCGGCGGCGAAGTCGCGGACGAACTTCTTCTGTCCGTCGGCACTGCCGTAGACTTCCGCCAGGGCGCGGAGGCGCGAGTCGGAGCCGAAGACCAGATCGACCCGCGTGCCGGTCCACTTGACTTTCCCCGTCTTGCACTCGCGACCTTCGAACACGTCGGCGTCCTTTGAGACCGGTTTCCACTCCGTGCCCATGTCGAGCAGGTTCACGAAGAAGTCATTGGTCAGCGTCTCCGGCCGCTGGGTGAAGACACCGTGCGGTGTCCCGCCGACGTTGGTCCCGAGCACGCGCAGTCCGCCCACGAGCACGGTCATCTCGGGCGCGGTCAGGGTCAGCAGTTGCGCCTGATCGACCAGCAGCGTCTCCGCCGGGATGCGGCATCTGCCCTTTTGGTAATTGCGGAAGCCGTCTGCGATGGGTTCGAGCACGGCGAAGGACTCGACGTCGGTCTGCTTCTGGGAGGCGTCCATGCGTCCGGGCGTGAACGGCACCTTCACGGTGTGGCCGGCCTTCTTCGCGGCTTGTTCGACGCCGGCGCAGCCGGCCAGAACGATCAGGTCCGCCAGCGAGACCTTTTTGCCTCCCTTGGCCGTCTGGTTGAACGCGCTTTGGATGCCGCCGAGGGTCTTGAGCACCTTCGCCAGCGCTTTCGGTTGGTTGACTTCCCAATCCTTCTGGGGCGCGAGGCGAAGGCGCGCGCCGTTTGCGCCGCCGCGCTTGTCGGAGCCACGGAACGTGGATGCCGAGGCCCACGCGGTGGCGACCAGCTGCGAGACCGACAAACCCGACGCGAGAATCTTCCCCTTCAGGGAAGTGGTGTCTTTCTCGCCAATCAATTTGTGATTCACCGCAGGAATCGGGTCCTGCCAGAGGAGTTCGGCCTTCGGAACCTCCGGCCCGAGATAACGCGCGCGCGGACCCATGTCGCGGTGCGTGAGCTTGAACCACGCGCGGGCAAACGCGTCGGCAAACTGTTTTGGGTTTTTCAGGAAACGCCGGGAAATCTTCTCGTAGGCCGGGTCGAACCGCAGCGACAGGTCCGTGGTCAGCATGGCGGGCGCGATCCGCTTGGTCGCGTCGTGCGCATGCGGCACGGTGCCGGCTCCAGCGCCCTTTTTCGGCGTCCATTGATGCGCTCCGGCCGGGCTCTTCGTGAGTTCCCATTCGTAGCCGAACAGGTTTTCGAAGAAATTGTTGCTCCATTTCGTGGGCGTGGTGGTCCAGGTGACTTCCAAGCCGCTGGTGATCGCGTCGCCGCCCTTGCCGGTGCCAAAGCTGTTCTTCCAGCCGAAGCCTTGCGCTTCGAGTCCGGCCGCCTCGGGCTCGGGCCCCACATGGGACGCCGGGGCGGCGCCGTGGGTCTTGCCGAAGGAATGGCCGCCGGCGATGAGCGCCACCGTCTCCTCGTCGTTCATCGCCATGCGGGCGAAAGTCTCGCGAATATCCTTGGCCGCCGCGAGCGGGTCCGGGTTGCCGTTCGGGCCTTCCGGATTGACGTAGATCAGCCCCATCTGCACGGCCGCGAGCGGATTCT
>JAUXOH010000352.1 GCA_030682505.1 Candidatus Didemnitutus sp.
GTCACCGGCCTGCAATTGACTGCTCTGGCCGTCCGCCGTAATCCGGAATACTTCGCCCTCCACCTTGCCGGCCTTGATGACGCCGGAGGTGGTTTGCGCCGCGGCATTCAGGGTCACACCGAGCGCGATCATCGCAAAAAAGACCAAACGGAGAGCCCAAGTTTTCATAATTTGCGGGATTATTTCGGCGACCGATCGTCAGCCAGCCGGCCGCGCAGAGCTTCCGCTTGGGCGTTCCCCGGGTCAAGGGTCAAACAGGTTGCCACGGCGCGCAGAGCCTCGGTCCGACGACCCGGCAGGACACTCAAATGATGCGCGTAATAGTAATGCCATTCCGCGCTGTGGGGCGCGAGCAGGAGGGCGCGGCGAAAGGCTTCTTCGGCCTCGCCGTGGCGCGCTTGCATGTCGAGCGCCACACCGAGGTGCACCCAGAATTCCGCCATCACCGCACACTGGGTGATCGCGGTCCGCGCCGCGCCTTCGGCCCGTCGGCCGATCGCGAGTACGTTGCCTTGAGTGACATGCCAGGAGAGTGCCGTCGCATACGCCAGATCGCCCCACGCCTGACCGTTGCGCGGATCGATCGCGACCGCTTGTTGAAATTTCACCAGCGCTGGCGGCACGATCTGATCGATCGTCCCCTCCCCCTGCGCGAGCTTGTCGATCTTCCACCGCCAATCCCTGCGCAGTCCCTCCGCGCGATACAGGGGATCGGCCCGGAGCCAGCCCAACCCCAGTGTGGCGACGGCCGCGAGAAGCACCGCGCCGCGCCACCCGGCCGCGACGGAATGGTGGCCGTGCGCCGGCGCCTCCTCGCGCAGCATCCAGCCGGCCAACAGGGAGCCAAGATAGGCCAGCGCCGGAATCTTGGTGTGAAAATCGACCGCCAGATGCAGCGCGAACGCGAGCAGTCCGAGCCAGAGACCGAACTTCCAGCGCCACGACTGCAAGAGATCCCGGTCGTTCCGCAGTTCCCGGCGCAATCGCCGCCACTGCCGCCAACCGAGGAGCAGCATCGCGCCGCCCGCACCCGCCCAAAGCACCAAGCCCACCGCGCCATAGTCGCTCAAGGTGTTGAGATAATCGTTATGCGTCCAATCGGGTTCGGGCCGGAAGTGGGAGGGACGGTGTTGGTCGAAAACGACGTTGTAGGACCCCGCCCCCGAACCAAACCACGGGGCGCGCTCCCAGATTTGCCAACCGACCCGCCAGAGGATGGGACGACTTTGCTCGAATTCCCCGGTGAGGAAGGGATCCATGCGTCCCCGCGCCGCCGGACTGAAAAAATACAGGGCGGTGAATCCCGCCGCGACGGCGACCGCGACGGCGACCAGCCCGACCAAGCTGCGGCGCCAATTTTTTCCCGCAGCCAGCGGCCAGACCGCCAACGCTCCCGCCGTGGCAAGCCAACCACCGCGGCTTCCCGTCAAGACCAAGCCGACGACAAACATCGCCGCCAACCACCCGCTCAACACCTTTACGGTCGACGGGACGGAGCCAGCCACCGCCCACACCAATCCCAACGGAATCAGCAATTCGAAGAGCCCGGCCAGACTGTTGGGAATGCCAAACATGCCCGCGGAGCGTCCGGCAAACTGTTCGGCCTGCGTGCGGCCGAGCATCATCCATTGGGGATCAACCCAGCGCTGGTAGGCCGCCATCGCCACCCCGGCCAGCGCAAGCCCGAGCACCGTGCCCAGGATGGTCCACGTCTGCGCCCGTGTGCCGCAGAAGTGCAGCGCGATCGCGAACACGAGCCACATCTGCAGCCAGAGCAGCCACTCGCGCCACGCAAGCCACCCCGCCGGCGCGATCCAGAGCACACTCCCCAAGGCCAGCAGGAGAAAAGGCACCGGGAGCAACACCGCCCAACGCAACGGACGCGGCCGCAGGGCGAAGAGCACCGCCGCCAAGCCCGCGAGCGACCAGACGCCCCACGACGAAACGATCATCGTCTCCGCCAAATAGCCGCCGAGCCCCAACGTCGTCCACGCCAACAATGCCGCCAGCCCGAACGTCAGCAGCCATTCGCCCGCCGCCGTCACGCGCCCCAGCCAGGGCGTCGGGGCAACGGGACCGGAACCGGGGTGAGTCATCGCGGGATGTTTCAAGCGCAGCGCCGCGTTGCGAGCTAGCCTATTCTGCGCCCTGCGCGATCGCCCCGGCCGCAAAAAAAACGCCCGCCGGTCTCAGGACCGCCGGGCGCAGTTGAAAGGGCGTTCGACCCTCCGGGCCTATTTGATGAAGAGCATTTCTTCGTAAGTCGGCATCGGCCAGTTTTCGTCGGGGCAGATGCACTCGAGCGCATCCACAATGGCGCGGATCTCGCCGAGCTTCGGCAGCACTTCCTCGCACAGGTGGGCGGCCTCGGACGCGAGGTCCTTGGCGTGATGGCTGCGAATGATTTCCAAGTCGTTCATCGCCTCGTGCAGACCGGCGAGCAGGCCGCTGACCTTCTCCAGCAGCGCAACATCGGCCTTGCAGCCCGCCGCCTTCAGGGCCGCCACATTCTGGGCCAGTTCCGTTTGGTAACGAATCGCGGTCGGGATGTATTTCGTGTTCACCAACTCGGTCACGATGTTGGCCTCGACGATCACGGCCTTCACATACTGCTCGAAGGCAATGTCGCGCCGGGCATCGAGCTCGCGTTTGCGGAGCACGCCGAACTTGGTGTAAGCCTCGACCGTGGACTTGGCGGCCAGCTGCGGCACGGCGTCCACCGTGGTCCGATAATTGGGCAGGCCGCGCCGGGCGGCTTCCTGGTGCCACTCCTCCGAGTAGCCGTTGCCGTTGAAGATCACCGCCCCGTGCTCGCGCGCGATTTCGGTCAGCACGTCCGTGACGGCTTTCTCGAACTTCTTCGACTTCGCGGCCTTCTCGAGCTTGGTCGCGATGTAGTCGAGCGACTCGGCCATGATCGTGTTGAGGGCGGCGAGCGGACCGGCGATGGACTGGTTCGAGGCCACGGCGCGGAACTCAAACTTGTTGCCCGTGAAGGCGAAGGGCGACGTGCGGTTGCGGTCGCCGGCATCGCGCATCAACGTCGGCAGCGCATCGACACCGAGGTGCATCGTGCCGGCCGCCTTGGAGGACTTCGCCTTGCCGCGCTTGAGCTGTTCGAAGACGTCGGCAAGCTGTTCGCCGAGGAAGATGGAGATGATGGCCGGCGGCGCCTCGTTGGCGCCGAGGCGGTGATCGTTGGAAGCCGAGGCGACCATCGCGCGGAGCAGACCCGCGTGGCGGTGGACCGAGCGCACGACGGCGGCGCAGAACACGAGGAACTGCATGTTGGCGTGCGGCGTGTGGCCGGGCTCGA
>JAUXOH010000052.1 GCA_030682505.1 Candidatus Didemnitutus sp.
TTGAGCAGGGTCATTTCGCGGAGGTTGACGGCGATGGCCTCGGAAACATGGCGGGCCTCGGATTCCACGCCGGGGTAAGCGCCGGGAGTGTCGATGAAGGAAAGCACGGGCAGGCCGAACTTCTCCGCCAGTTTCATCAAACGGAGCGCCTTCCGGTAGCCTTCCGGTTGGGGCATGCCGAAATTGCGCAGAATGTTTTCCCGGGTGTTCCGGCCCTTCTGCTGGGCGATGATCATCACGGCCTGGCCGTCGAAGAACGCGGTGCCGCCGATCAGAGCCTGGTCATCGCGAAACTGCCGGTCGCCGTGGAGTTCCTGGAAGTCGGTGCAGAGTTGCGCGACGTAATCGAGCGCGTAGGGACGCCGCGGATGGCGGGCGACCTGCACGCGCTGCCACGGGGTGAGATTCGCGTAGATGTCGCGGCGGGTCTGCTCGAGTTTTCCTTCGATGGCGTGGAGTTCCACCGTCATGTCGATGTTGTTCTCGAGCGACTGCTGGTGCAGGGCATCCAGCTGCTTCTCAAGTTCGCGGAGCGGTTTCTCGAACTCGAGCAGGTAGACAGGTCTATCCATAGGGCGCGGAGGTTAGGTGGGGGCGGCGCCGGGTGTCAATCGGTGCGTCTGTTCAGTCGGAAGTGGCTCCGGAAGAATCGCTTGGGCTGTGCAATTGTTCCTTCCAGCTCTGGATCTTGGCTTGGGCGCCAAATTGCTCGGCCTTGGCCTTGTCGCCTTTCTCCATCCACACTCGCGACAGCGTGGTGTTGATGAAGAGGTCGTCGGGCTGGAGGGCATGGGCGCGTTCCGCGGCCCCGAGCGCAGCGTCGAAACGCCGCAGGTTGAAATTGATCTCGGCGAGCGCGTGCCAGGCGGCGAAGGACGCGGGCGCAGCTGCCGTGGCGCGGGCAAGCTTGGCCAAGGCGTCGTCGTTGTCGCCCATCGTGAAATCGAAGGTGGCTTCCTCGATCAGGTGTTGCAGTTCGTCGTCGGTCACGGGGTCACCGTAGCACGCCGGAGCCAAAAAGAAAGGACGGCCTCACGGCCGTCCTGAAGGGAAAACATGGGGCGATCGATGCTTACTGAGCGGCTTCTTGCTTGATGCCCTGAACGTTGATCGTGAGCGCGACCTCGTCCGCGATCGACGGGCCGTAGTTCACGCCCCAGTCCTTGCGGTTGATCTTGGTCGTCGCCTGCCAGCCGGAAATCGTGCGGCCGCGCTGGCCGGGGCCGGAGCCCAACAGCGCGACCTGGAGCGTCACGGCCTTGGTCACGTCCTTGATCGTCAGGTCGCCGGTGACGGTGAATTTGTTTTCGCCGGCGACGGTCCAGCTCGTGCTCGTGAAGGTGGCGGTGGGGAACTGCTCGGTGAGGAAGAAATCGGCGCGGTTGAGGTGGGCGTCGCGGTCCGCGTCTTGGGTGTTGACCGAGACGACCGCGATGACGGCCTTGATCGAGCCCGCGGCGGGATTGGCGGCGTCAAATTCCACGCTGCCCTCTTTCACCTTGAACGAGCCCTCGACGGGCACGAAGAAGTTGCGCACGGAGAAATTCACCGAGGAATGGCGGGGATCGATCGTCCAAGTGTCGGCGGAGGCGGTGGCAACGAGCCCGAGGAGGGCGAGGAGGGGGAGGAGTTTTTTCATGGGTGGGAATTGAGGAAGGAAGGACGGATAGCCGGGAAGACGAGTTTGGCAAATTATCCGTACTTAGATGATCAGCATCGCGTCGCCGTAGCTGAAAAACCGATAGTCACGGGCGACGGCGTCGAGGTAGATTTCCTTGAGCCAACCAATGCCGTCGGCGGAACCCGGTGCCAGGAACGACGCCACGAGGCAGAGCAACGTGGAGCGCGGTTGGTGGAAATTGGTAATCAGGACGTCGGCCGCCGCAAAAAGGGCGGGCGGATAGATGAAAATGTCGGCCTCGCCATAGTAATCATGGCCCAGCGGGTTGGCGTGGCGGCGCCGGAAATCCTCCAGCGAGCGGAGCGACGTGGTGCCCACGGCGATGCGCCGGCCGGGAGGAGCGAAGAGCGCCTGCTGGGTGGCGGCGGGAATCTCGTAGATTTCGCGGTGAATGACGTGGTCCTCGATCTCGTCGGTGGTGATCGGGCGGAAGGTGCCGAGTCCGACGTGCAGGGTGACATCGGCCGTGCGCACGCCTTGGTTCGCCAAGCGGGCAAGCAGTTCAGGCGTGAAGTGAAGCCCGGCGGTGGGCGCCGCGGCGGCGACGGACTTGGTGTGCTCCGCGTAAACGGTCTGGTAGCGCTCGCGATCGAGGGCCTTGAGCGTCGCATCGGAACGCTCGCCGATATACGGAGGCAACGGCATTTCGCCGACGCGATTGGCCACGGCAAGGATGTCGCCGTCGGCGCAGTCGAAGGCGACCCGGAAGGTCCCTTCCTCGCTCTTCTTCCGCACGGTCGCGGTGAATTGTCCCTCGAGACCAAACTGCTCGCCGGGTGGAAGCTTTCTTCCCGGCCGCAACAGGCACCACCACTCGCCGCCCTCGGCGGCGGGCCGGAGCAGCAGGCATTCCACCTGTCCCCCGGTCGGTCGGCGGGCGTGCAGGCGCGCGGGGATGACGGCGGCGTTGTTGCGAAACAGCGTGTCGCCCGGGCGCAGGTAGTCGCCGAGCTCGCGGAAATGCCGGTGCTCCACGTGGTGCTCGCGGCGGTGCACGACGAGGAGGCGTGACTGGTCGCGCTGTTGCGCCGGGGTCTGCGCAATCAGGCGGTCGGGCAGGGTGAAATCAAACAGATCGGTCTTCAAAATAGGTGGGCGGCGAATTTTTCCCGGCTGGAGTCGGACATGGACTACTGCCAAGCGTTGAGGATGCAAGAACCCGCGCCAACTTGGAAAACGCCCCTGCTGTGGCTGTTGGCCGCGGCGGCGTGTCTTCCGTGGGTGACTCCGCCGGTGGCGTTGTTCGCGGGACTCGTGTTTGCCGTGCTGGTGGGCAACACGGATGCGAAGCGGGCGGCCAAGGTGCAGAAATACCTGCTGCAGGCGTCCGTGGTGGGTCTCGGTTTCGGCATCCAGCTCGATGCGGTGATCAAGGCGGGCTCGACGGGAGTGGTGACCACCGCCCTCACCCTGGCGGCGACTCTGGCCATCGGGGTGGCGCTGGCGCGTCTTTTTCAGGTCGAGCGCACGACGGGGCGGTTGATCGCCACCGGCACCGCGATTTGTGGCGGCAGTGCCATTGCGGCGGTGGGTCCCGTCTATGGCGCCGATGCGCGGGTGATGTCGGTGTCGCTCGGATGTGTCTTCGTTCTCAATGCCGTGGCGCTCTTCGTTTTTCCCCTGATCGGGCATTGGGTGGAGCTGACGCCGGTGCAATTTGGCTATTGGGCGGCGATCGCCATTCACGACACCAGTTCGGTCGTGGGGGCGGCAGCACGCTACTCGGCCGAGTCGCTGGCCGTCGCCGTGCCGGTAAAACTCGCCCGTGCGCTCTGGATCCTCCCGCTGGTGGCCGTTGTCGCTTGGATGGAGAAAAAGCGCGGGACCAAGGCAGTGATCCCGTGGTTTGTGGTCCTTTTTGTCTGCGCATCGGCGATCACCTCCTTCGTGCCGGCCGGGGCGGAGGTCTACCCCTGGCTTGCGCGGGCGGCCAAAGCCGGTCTCGCGGCGACGCTTTTCCTGATCGGGGCGAGTTTATCCAAGGAGAATCTGCGCAGGGTCGGCTGGCGACCCTTTGGCATGGGTGTCGCTTTGTGGCTGATGGTGAGCGTGGCCTCCCTCGGTTGCATCCGGTGGATCGGGTGAATCAGGCCATTGTCATAGCCCGGATGAGGGTTTGACGACGGGGTCGTTCCGCGTAG
>JAUXOH010000061.1 GCA_030682505.1 Candidatus Didemnitutus sp.
CGTCTGGAAAAAGAAATAGAACAGACGGCGCATGTAGTCGAAATACTTGGCCTGTTGGTCCTCGGGAATCCAACCGTCGCGCATGCCCTGGAGAATGAGCGTGATGCAGTGCATCTGCCCGTAGGCGCCGGCGGCCTTGCCGTAAGCCCAGCCGAGACCGTCCGCGCGGACGAGGTCCGGCATGATCTTCAGGTATTTCTCCGCGTAGGTGCGGAGGGTGGGGAGCTTGCGCTCGCGCAAGGCGGAATTGGCGTGCAGCTGCAGCGCCGAGCGCACGAACACGAGGGCCATGACGCCATAGACGTCGAACTGGCCGCCGATGCCGGGCTCGGAGTCGTCGAAAAAACCGGTGGAGCTGGTCTGCTCGATGCGCTCAACCATGCGCTCGATCAGTCGCGAGGTCTCGTCCTTCTTGGACAGACCGAGGGAGTACCGGCAGACGGCCTTGGCGATGTTGAAAGCCTGCCAGTAATTGTCGTAGTCGCTGCGGTGGAGCAGTTGCTTGTCGAGGCGCAGACGGGTCTCGTCGACGAGGCGTTCCCAGACGGGATTGCGCTCCTTGGACGGACCGAAGGCGAGGAGGCCGAGGGCGGCGTAGGCGAGGCCGTTTTCTGCGGCGGGCTCGGTGAAGGCCTGGTCGGTGATGCAGCGCGCAGCTAAATCAATGAGATCATGGCCCTTGAGGGAGGTCTCGCCCGTGGCGCGATAGTATTCGCCCAAGGCGTAGGCGACGTGGCCGGGGCCGTCGGAACGGGCGGTTTCGCCCGCGACGGGAGTGATCGTCCCGTCAGGATTAATGGAGTCGAGGTTATGGCTCAGCATTGAGCGGGCCATATCGAGACATTGCTCGGAGAAGCTATTCATTCAGCAGGTTGCAGGTTGGTTGTTTTTAAAAGTCGGTCGGCCGGGTGGCTCAGCGAGCGATGAGTTTGAGGAACTCTGCGTTGGTTTTCGTTTTGCCCAAACGCGTGATCATCGTGTCGGTGGCTTCCTCGATCTTCTGTTGCACGAGCGCGCGGCGGAAGAAGTGGATGCAGTCGAGCGTTTGCGCATCGAGCAGCAGCTCTTCCTTGCGGGTGCCGGAAGCGGCCACATTGACGGCGGGCCAGATGCGCATCTCGGCGGCCTTGCGATCGAGCACGAGCTCCATGTTGCCCGTGCCCTTGAACTCCTGGAAAATGACCTCGTCCATCCGGGAACCCGTCTCGACAAGGATGGAGGCGATGATCGTGAGCGAACCACCGTCCTCGGTGTTGCGGGCGGCGGCGAACAGCTGGCGCGGTTTCTCCAACGCCCGGACGTCCAAGCCGCCGGTGCCGGTGCGGCCGGAATTCTTGGCGGTGTTGTGGGCGCGGGCGAGGCGGGTGAGGGAGTCGAGAAACAGCACGACTTCCTTGCCGGCTTCGACCAGGCGCTTGGCCCGCTCGATGCAAAGATCGGCCACGCGGAGGTGGTTCTCCACCGCTTCGTCATTGGACGAGGCCCAGACCTCGGCGGGCACGCTGCGTTTGAAATCGGTGACTTCCTCGGGACGCTCGTCCACGAGGAGGATCATGACGTGGCACTCCGGGTGGTTTTCGATGACGCCGAGCGCCATGTCGCGGAGCATGGTCGTCTTGCCGGTGCGGGGCGGGGCGACGATGAGGCCGCGCGTGCCCTTGCCGATGGGGCAAAAGAGATCGACGACCCGCGTGGTCATGCGGCCGTCCTTCATTTCCAGCTTCAGGTGCTTTTCCGGCGTGATGGTGAGCAGGTTGGTGAAGTCCAGCATGTGGCGCCGGGCGTCCACTTCCATGCCGTCGACCTTCTCGATGAAGCGAACCTTGGGGTTCGGGAAACGCGGGTCAGGGGTAGCCTGCGCGGTGATGAAGTTGCCCTGATTGAGCTTGAAGCGTCGAATGAGCTCGCGCGGAACAAAGGGATCGGTCGGTCGGCGTTTGCCGTAGCGCGCGAGGTCGAGCAACTGGCCATTACGGCTGTTGTCGATATCGAGGACACCCTCTACAAGGATCGAGTTTTCCTGCTGCGGCGATTGCGGCGAGGGATTTTGGTCTGAAGCCGGCGACGCGGGAGCGTCGGGCGATTGGTCATTTTCCATACAAAGCGTAGTTGCGAGCTGCCGAGACTTGACCGCTAAATCCGCAAGAGCCATTAACAGCTTTTCGCTTCAACCCCCAAATAGAGGAGAAACAAGTGACGGACCAAACGATTACCTCAGTGTCCCGGGAGAGTAGAATTTTCAAACCCTCAGCCGAGTTCAAGAGCCAAGCTAATCTTGGCAGCTTCGAGAGTTACCGTAGGCTCTATCAGGAGTCTGTCAACGCCCCAGAAAAATTTTGGGCGAAGCAGGCGAAAGAGCATCTGGTTTGGAGAAAACCGTTCAAAACCGTCCTCAATTGGAAACCGCCGTTTGCTAAGTGGTTCGTTGGAGGCAAGTTAAACGTCTCCGAAAATTGTGTCGATCGGCACCTCGGCACTGCCCGCGAAAACAAGGCCGCCCTGATTTTTGAAGGCGAGCCGGGCGACGTGCGCACAATTACATATCGGCAGCTTTACTTTCACGTCTGCCGTTTTGCGCACATTTTGGAGAACATGGGCGTCAAACCGGGCGACCGGATTGCGATCTACCTGCCCATGATTCCGGAGGCGGTGATCGCGATGCTGGCCTGTGCGCGCGTCGGCGCCGTGCACACCGTGGTTTTTGGCGGATTCAGCCCCGAGGCGCTCAAGGATCGGATCAACGACTGCAAAGCCAAGATCGTCATCACGGCCGACGGCGGCTGGCGGCGCGGCAAGATCATCGAACTGAAGGCCAACGTCGACAAAGCCATCGAGGGCGCCCCGTGCGTGCACTCGGTGCTCGTCGTCAAGCGGTGCGGGAACCCGATCAACATGGTCGAAGGCCGCGACACCTGGTGGCGCGAGGCCTGGGAAGGCGCCCCCAACAAGCATACGCCGAAGGCCTTCGACTCCGAGCATCCGCTCTTCGTCCTCTACACCTCCGGCTCCACCGGCAAGCCCAAGGGCGTGCTCCACACCTCGGCGGGCTACCTGCTCGGCGCGAAGCTCAGCTCCCACTACGTTTTTGATCTCAAGGAAAGCGACCGCTACTTCTGCACCGCCGACATCGGCTGGGTCACCGGTCACAGCTACGTGGTCTACGGTCTCCTTGCGAACGGTTCCACGATCTTCATTTACGAAGGCGCCCCCAACCAGCCGGAGCCCGACCGCTACTGGCAGATGATCGACCGCCACGGCATCACGATCCTCTACACGGCACCGACCGCCATCCGTTCCTTCATGCGCTGGGGCGACAACTACGTGTTGCGCCACCGTCTCGACTCCTTGCGTCTGCTCGGGTCCGTCGGCGAACCGATCAATCCCGAGGCCTGGATGTGGTATCACAAATTGATCGGCAAGAAACGTTGCCCGATCGTGGACACGTGGTGGCAGACCGAAACCGGCTCCATCATGATCACGCCGCTCCCCGGCGTCACGCCCACCAAGCCCGGTTCCGCCACGCTGCCGTTCTTCGGCGTCGTGCCGATGGTCGTCGACTCCGACGGCAAGGAAGTCCCGCGCAATTCCGGCGGCAAACTGGTCATCACCCAACCGTGGCCCTCGATGCTCCGCACCCTTTGGGGCGATGACGAGCGCTTCAAGACCGCGTATTTCTCGGAATTTCCGAAGCACCCGCATTACTACTTCACCGGCGACGGCGCACGGCAGGACAAGGATGGCTACTTCTGGATCGTCGGTCGCATCGACGACGTGCTCAACATCTCCGGCCACCGTCTCGGCACGGCCGAAGTGGAGAGCGCCATGGTCTCGCACCCGTCAGTGGCCGAGGCCGCCGCCGTCGGTCGTCCCGATGAACTCAAGGGCCAGTCGTTGGTTGTCTTCGTCACGCTCAAAGCCGGCAAAGAGCCGACCGACGAGTTGAAGGAGCAATTGCGCAACCACGTTGGCAAGGAGATCGGCTCGCTCGCGAAGCCGGATCAAGTCCGCTTTGCCGCCGGTTTGCCCAAGACCCGCTCCGGAAAGATCATGCGCCGGCTGCTCAAAGAGCTCGCCACCTCCGGTGAGATCAAGGGCGACACGACGACGCTGGAGGACTTCTCGGTCATCGCCGCATTGAAATCCGACGACGAATAGGTTGGGATGGATTGATTCGAACGGGCCACTCGACGCCCACGCCCACAAATCCTCAAGTTCAGTTCGCCGTTTGCCGAGCCCGCACACCCTGCGGGCCCGGCCACGGGAGTTCCGGCCACGGTGCAAGCGGCTCGCGGCGCGGTTTCACGCTGTTGGAGTTGCTGGCGGTCATTGCGGTCGTCGCGGCTCTCACCGGCCTTGTAATCGGAGCGGGTCGTCGTGCGGCCGAGGCTGGAAAAACGGCGCGCGCCCGCGCCGAACTCGCTGTGCTTTCCGCGGCCCTCGAGGACTACCAGCGGCAATACGGGGATTACCCGCAGACGAATGACGCGTCACGCCTGCTGCAGTCGTTGCTGGGAAAACTCGGGCCGTTGGGAAATCCCATCGACGGACGCGTGCGGTTGGAAGTGGCGAAGTTCGCGATTGCCCTGCCAACCGCTCCCGACGTGCTGCTCGACCCCTTTGTTGAATCGAATGCCCTGCTGCTTGATCCGTGGCGCCAACCGTATCGCTATGTCTACCAGGTGCCGGCGGTCGGTTGGACGAATACGTCCTACGTGCTTTATTCGATCGGTCCCGATGAAGCCGATGCACCAACCCTGCTGGCCGGAGGCTTCATCGACGCTGCCGCCGCAGCGAACGCCGACAATCTCTACGCCAACCGCCACTGATGAAGCGCCGTCCTTCCATCTTTCGCGTTCGGTCGACGGGATTCACGCTGCTTGAACTCCTCGCGGTGATCGCCGTGATCGGCATCCTCGCGGCCCTGATCTTCCCGAGTGTCGGCGCCGCGCGCAAGTCCGCGAATCGCACGAAGACCAAGGTGCAGTTCAACCAATGGGCCACGGCGATCGAAGGTTTCCGCAGCGAATACGGCTACTACCCGGTGTTTCATGCGGAGAATCTGGTCAATCCCCCCGCGCAAACCAGCACGGCGGGCGCGGTGCATCTTTTTCACGACCTCCTCGCGGGTCGGCGTCGCAGCGGGGAGGCTCTGCCGGCGTATTCCGCCTCCAGCAACGTCCAGCTGCCGGAAGTTCAGAATCGGAAGCGAATCGTCTTTCATTCGTTCTCCGCGTCGGACTTGACCGACGACACCTCGCCCGCGCCCAACTTGGTGCGCGACGCCTTCGACAACGTGAGCATCGCGGTATTGGTTGATCGCAATCTGGACGGAGTGATCAACGCGACGGATTACCCGGTCTACCCGGCGGTGGTGACCCGCGAGGGGGGCAGCATTCGCCCGGGCCCTGCCCAGATCCCCGCGCCGGGCGTGCGCGCCGGAGTGATTTTCTACGCGCCGGATCCCAACGCGACGGCGGCAAACCCGGAATTCATCCTGAGTTGGAAATGAAACCGCTGCGGAGCAAACGATCGCGCGCGTTCACCTTGCTGGAATTGCTCGTTGTCATGGGAATGGTGGCCGCGTTGTCGTTTGTTTTCGTCGGCGCGCTCGGCGGGGGAAAAGGCGCGGCGCTGGAGTCCGGCCAGGCGCTCATGGCAAACTACCTGATCGCGACGCGGACGAAGTCCATGACGACGGGACAGTCGGCCCGCTTGCTCATCAACGTGGAGGTGGCGGGCACGGCGCAACCCGCGCGTTATCTCCGGTATGTCGTGCTGCAGGTGCACGTGGATGGCGTTTGGCAAACGACGAGCGACGCCTATTTGCCCGCCGGTGTATTCGTTCTGCCGGGAAATTTTTCAGTCCTCCCCGCGGGATTGTTTCCGAACGCGTCCGGCCCGTGGACGAAGTCGGACGGCTCCAATCTGCGATCCACCGCCCTGCGCGCGAACAACATTGTTTTCGCGATGATCAATGGGGAGAACATCGAACAGTGGGCCAGTGTTTCGCTCGCGGCGGCCGGGACCACCGCTTCGTCGGGCGATTTGATTGTCGGGTCGGGCAGGATTCGCGCCCCCGGTTCCTATGGGGCAGGAGAATCACCCGTCGAGCTGGAGCATCCTGACCAGGTGAGGGGACTGAGCCTGAGCACCTACGGCGTAGCCACGCTGATCAACCGCCGTGAAAGTTTCTGAACTCCGAAAGTACTGCGGCCCATCAATGGCGTTCTCCCTCGTCGAGGTCGTGATCGCCGTCGGCATCTTCGCCCTCGCGGTCACCGTCACCCTGTCGTTGTTGCCCGCCTTGGTGGGGAAGTCGGCCTCGTCGGCCGATGCGTTTACCGTTCAGCGAATGCCCGATGGGCTGCGCGCGGAAATGCAGCGCCTCGCGGCCGTGGGCGGATTTGACAGTTTGGCGGGCCGGGTGCCGGTCATGTCAGCGCCCCTGGAGGGAGGATTGCCGTTCGTCGCTTCCGGCGACGGACTGAATCTGCAGGCGTTGAGTTATCTGCCGCCGGGGCCCGAGGTGGTCCTGCCCGAAACCGAGCAATTCTTCCTGATCGAGATCTGGCGGTTCGCGACCGCGCCCCTGGCCTACGACGCGAGCGGGGCGGTGTTGCCGGTCTACGTTCGGGTTTCGTGGCCGTATCGCGTGCCCGGTTCCGCTGCGCCCACGCTGTTGCGCGACCGCAATCAGCTAACCTTCGCGGCCTCGATCACGCGATGAACTCCATGCGGCACCGGGGATTTACCCTGATCGAGTTGCTCGTCGCGGTCACCCTCACGCTGGGCCTTGCGGGGGTGATGCTGATCGTCACGACCGGGACACTTGATTTGTGGCGGCGCACCCAGGGCAATTTTACCGCCGCGGCGCAAGCCAAGCTCGCTTTTGACCTGCTGGAGCGGGACTTGCAGGCGGGAATCTTTCGTCGGGATGCGACCACCACCTGGCTCGCGGTAACGGTCGCAAATTCAAGTGGCGATCTGACCAATCAAGGCTGGCGGATGGCGGCAGCCATGAAACCGGCATCCGGCGAAAGTTTGCTGCTCGTGGGGCCAGACACCAACGGTCGAGCTGCCACCATCGCCCGGAGTCGATTTGGACTCTCGGGAGCGTGGCTTCGTTTCATGACCACCAACGTTGAGACCGGAGGAAGCTTGCCCGTGGCCGTGTCCTACAAGCTGGCCCGCCGACCGGTCAGTGGAGCGATTGTCTCGTCAACCAATTCGGCCGAGGTTCGCTACGCCTTGTTTCGCTCGGCCGTCTCGCCGGCCAATACTTTCGCCAGTGGCAACGATGTCCTGAGCGTCAACTACGGCAGCAACTCGGAATCCTCACCGACCGCCCGCGCTTCCGCCACGCTGATGAACCCCCACACCTCGGGCGACACGCTCATCACCCATGCGGTGGATTTCGGGGTTTGGCTGTATCGGCGCGAATCGAATGGTGAGTTGCGACGAATCTTTCCCGCCGATGCGAATGACCTTTGGCATACGGCGCGCGATGGCGGCGGTGCCGCTGACGGGCTCCGCTATCCGGACGTGGCGGATGTCATGGTGCGTATTCTCACGGAGGAGGGAGCCCGACTCATCAATGTGATGGAAGACACCCCGGGGCTGGTGGTGCGGCCGGCGACGTTTGCCACCGATGCCGAGTGGTGGTGGTCGGTTGTCGAAGGGCACTCCCACGTATTCGTCCGTCGCATCGAGTTCAGGGGAGGCGGCCGATGAGGCGGAATCGTTCTGACCGGTCGCGCGGCTTTGCGTTGCTGCTGACTCTGGCGTTGCTCGCGCTGCTCGTCTTGGCCGTGGTCGGTTTGGCCACGTTGGTTCGCGTCAATTCCCAGGTCGCGTCCGGCGGAACCTTTCAGCTGCAAGCCCGGCAAAACGCATTGCTCGCGCTGGACCTGGCGTTCAGCGAACTGCAAAAGCACGCGGGGGACGACTCGCGACTCACCGGAACCGCGGGAATTGCCGGGGTGGCGAATCTGGCCGCGAGCCAAACGCGGCATTGGTGTGGCGTGTGGCGGGCAGACGGAACGTTGGTGACGTGGCTTGCCTCCGGTGCGCTCAATGCGACCAGTGTGGCGGGAGAACCCATCGCGTTGGTCGCCAACGGATCGGTCGGCGCAGCCAGTTCCACGTCCGCCAATGTCGAAAAAGAGCATGTGATTGCGGGGAAGATTCCCCTGCAGGTCAGCGAAACGGCCGGGGCACGCGGGGTGGGCGCGACGGTCGGCAAGATTGCCTATGTGGTCATGGATGAGGGTGGAAAGATCAGTGCGCTGGCGCCGGTTTCGGAGCGGCCGGTCGGATCGCTGGCGTCGTTCATCAGCGGACTCATGCTCACCAACCAAGTGAGGTTGAAGACGGCGATTGAGAGCAATGCCGCCAAATTGCCCGCGGTCCTTTCCTACGAGCAATTGGCGCTCCTACCGACTCCGACACTGGCTCAACTCACTCCGTCCGTTTTGCAGGACACGTTTCACTATGTCACCCTGAGCACGCGGAGTGTGGTCGGAAACCAACTCGTCGCGGGAACGATCAACCTCAATACTTCCTCGACCTTGATCTGGCGTTGCTTGCTCGACCTCTACAATTCGACCCCGGGGGCGTCAATGATTCCGACCTCGGCGCTGGCGACCAAGGGAAACGCCATTGGCAACGGATTCGCGGCCGCGACGGCCGGGAAGTCGGCCAATGGACCCTTTACCTCCGTCGCGAATTTTGAGGCTTATTTGAACACGGCGGCGCTGTTTCCGGCTGCAAATTCTCCCAACGCCGCACAGATCATCACTGCCTTGGTGCCGCTGCTGAAGGTACGGTCGGATACTTTTCGAGTCCGGGCATACGGAGAGACCTTGAATCCCGTCGATGGCCGGATTGAGTCCGGCGCGTTCTGTGAGGCGATCATCCAGCGAACGGTTGAGCCGGCGCCGAACGGTCTGGGCCGACGGTTTGTCGTGATCTACTTTCGCTGGCTAGGCCCGGATGACATCTGAGCGAGAGAAAAATCTTGTGGATATTTGCGAAAAACTGTGGCTTTTACGCCTTTCTCGGGTCGTCTGGCTCGGGTTGAGAATGCCAGAGTAGCTCAGTGGTAGAGCAGCCCCGACTTGGTCGGGGTTGGTCGGCCGCCGAGTTCTCCGGTTCAAAGTTCATGCCAGAGTAGCTCAGTGGTAGAGCAGGGGACTCATAAGCCCTTGGTCGGCGGTTCAATCCCGCCCTCTGGCACCACTTTTGTGACGGTGTTTCATGTCTACATCTTACGGGGCAATTCTGGCCGGCACTACATCGGACAGACGAACGACCTCGCGGCGCGAATGACCCAGCATCGAAACGGGCAAACGCACACCACGAAGCGCTTGGGCGATCAGCTCGAGCTTCTCGCCAGCCGCGGTTACGCCACGCGTGCCGAAGCGTTGGCGGTGGAACGGCGGCTCAAGGCCTGGGGAAAACCGGCGCTGGCAATCGAATTCTTGAGACAAAGCGATTGAAGAGCAGCCCCGACCAGGTCGGGGTTGCTCGCGGCCTGCTCGCGACGAAGTCGGCGGTTCAATCCCGCCCTCTGGCACCACTTTCACGACGGATGTTTTGCTGGTTCCGAAGTCGGCAATGATCCCCATCACCCGATCAGACCACTCGAACGGGCGAAATGGGGTGGCCTTCGCTTTTGGTTTCACAGGCGTCGGTTTCGTGTGTTTCGTGGTGATCGTGCCTGATTCCGCTTCCTTCGATCTCGTCATTCTCGCTGCCGGCATGGGCAGTCGCTTCGGCGGGCTCAAACAGGTCGAGCCGGTGGGACCGCACGGCGAACTGATCATCGAGTATTCGGTCTTCGACGCGCGCCGCGCCGGTTTCGACCGGGTCGTGATCGTGATCCGCAAGGAAATCGAACGCGAGTTTCGCGCCAGCATCGGCCGGCGTCTCGAGGGGGAGATCGCCGTCGAGTATGTGTTTCAAGAGATCGACGACGTGCCGCCAACCCTCCTGCCCGGGTCGCCCAAGCGGCCAACCCGCACCAAGCCGTGGGGCACGGGACACGCCGTGCTCGCGGCTCGGCGCGCCGTGCAACGACCGTTCGCCGTCATCAACGCGGACGACTTCTACGGGGCAGGTGGCTACCAGGCGTTGGTCCGCCATTTTCGCGGGTCACCGCAACACGCGCTGGTGGCTTATCCGCTGCGGCAGACGTTGTCGGAGTTTGGCACGGTGAGTCGCGGTTTGTGCGGCATCGACGCCGCTGGTCGCCTGCAAGCAATCACCGAGCTGACAAAAATCACCAAGCTGGCCGGGGGTGGAGCGAGCTATATTGACGGGGCTGGACAGGCGCATCCGCTCA
>JAUXOH010000068.1 GCA_030682505.1 Candidatus Didemnitutus sp.
CGCTGGGCGAACAGCTCGTGGCCCAGATGAAGCTCGCCCACGATCTTGGCGATCACCGCCGAGCTGGAGATCATGAAAATGCCGGCCATGAACATCGACTGCGCGAACGACCAACCGAGGATCTGGCCGAGCAGGTGCGTCAGGCTCAGCATCAGCAAGGCGCCGAGCGCGGTGGCGAGCAGCGTCGGCAGCCCCAGACGCCCGAGTTTGGTCAGGCTGAGCCCCAGCCCGATGGCAAACATCAGGAAGACCAGCCCGATCTGCGACAGCGTTTGGATCCGGCCGACATCGAGGATGAGCGACACCGGCGGGGTGTGCGGGCCGATGGTGATGCCCGCGACGAGGTAGCCGACGACCACGGAGAGACCGAGGCGTTTGCACACCAGCCCGGCGAGCCCTGCGGCGAGCAGGACAATCGCGAGATCCTGGATGAGATTGATGCCGTCCATACGGGGAATCGAACGCCTGCGGGCTCCCGTCTATGCAATCCGGGATTACACCACTGTAAAGTCCATCAGGCGCTTCTGGCGGTCGACCTTCAGGATCACGACCTCGATGGTGTGGCCGAGCTCGAAGCGGCGTTTGGTCTTGCGTCCGATGAAAGCCGTGCCCTCGCCGTTGAGGTGGTAGAAGTCGTCCTGCAGGGACGAGATTGGCACGAGACCGAAGGCCCCGGCCTCGCTGAGCTCGACGAAGAACCCGTGGTTGCGCACGTCGGTGATGACGGCCTTGAAGCGGGTCTTCTTTTTCTTTTCCAGTTCGCGTTCGAAAAACTCCGTCAGCTTGATCTTCACCGAGTCGCGCTCCGCCTCGGTGCTGTTGATCTCGGTCAACGAGAGATGTTCGGCAATCGCCTCGGCTCGCACGATGTTGTAACCCGTGCAGTGCGGACCGGCAGGGTAACCCTCGTGTTTCACGAGGTAGTGCTCCAGCACGCGGTGCACCACGAGATCCGAGTAACGGCGGATGGGTGACGTGAAGTGCGTGTAATCGTTCTTGTTGAGTCCGTAGTGTCCGTCGTGCTTGGCACGGTAACAGGCCTTCCGCATGCTGCGGAGGAGTTGGATGCGCAGCAGATGCCCCTGCGGGTGCTCCTTGATGAAGCCAAGCACCTTCACCACTTCCTCGCGCCGGGTCAGGTCACCGACCTTGATGCCGTACGTCGCGAGTTCGGTGCGGAAATCGTTGAGGCGTTCCTCATCGGGATCGTCGTGAACGCGGTAAAGTGAGGGCAGATGCTGCACCCGCGTCAGGCGCGCCACGGACTCGTTGGCGAGGAGCATGAACTCCTCGATCAGTTGGTGGCTCTCGTCGTTGGTGATGCGTTCAAGACGATCGGCGTAGCCGTCCTCGTCGACGAAGATCTTGGTCTCCGGCATGTCGAGGTCGAGACTGCCGTTGCGCATGCGCTCGCTGCGCAACTTGGAGGCGATCGCCCAGAGCTGCCGGGTCCAGGTTTGCAGATCGGCCAGCTCTTCTTTCGAGAGCGACGAGAGCAAGCGACCGGTCGAGCCGGTCTGGTGCTTAGGCGGCACCGGCAACTTGCGGATCTTCTCGAGGTTGTTCTCAAACATCAGCGCGTAGGCCTGTTTGTAGGTGAGGCGCTTGCGACTGCAGATGACGGTGTTTGCGAACGTGGTGTTCTTCAGCCGGCCGCTGGACGAAAAGGTGAACAAGGTGGCCTTGGTCAACCGGTCCTGCGCTTCGACGAGTGAACACAGGCCGTTGGAAAGCTTTTCCGGCAGCATGGGCACGACGGTGCCGACGAGGTAGGTGGAGTTACCGCGCTGCTGTGCCTCGCGGTCGAGATGCGAGCCTTGGCGCACGTAGCTGCTGACGTCGGCAATATGCACGCCGATGCGGATGTCGTCGCCGTCCAAGTATTCGAGCGACAGCGCGTCGTCGAAGTCCTTGGCGTCGTCGGGATCGATCGTGAAGGTGGGGATGGCGCGATAATCGAGGCGCCCGGTGAGATCGCTCTTGCGCACCACCGCGGGCAGGGCGGCGGCCTCGCGGACGACCTCGGGCGGAAATGCCGTCGAGAGATGGTAGCGATGGAAGATGGCGGCGAGTTCGGCGCGCGGTTCGAGCGAGCGGCCGAGTTTCTCCAAGATCTCGCCTTCCGGATTGAGGTGGCGCTCCTTCCAGTCGCTGAGTTGCACCACGACCTTGTCGCCCACCGTCGGCATCGGGCGGAGCTTCGCGCGATGGGGGTCGAGCACGATGATGTCGTGCGGGACGCGCGGATCATCCGGCGCGACATAGAAATAGTTGCGCCCGCGCTGGAGCGTGCCGGTGAGGGTCGGGTTCTCGCGCTTGAGCACCTCGATGACCCGTCCCGCCTGCTCGTCGGCCTTGAGAAAACGAAAGCGTTCCCGCTCGCGACCGGTGATGAGCCGGACCACGACCGTGTCACCATGCAAGGCGACGTGCGTGTTTTCGGCGGCGATTTGGATCGGTGCTTCCTTCCGCGGTTCGTTGACCTTTGCCTGGGGAATGACCATCGCCGAACCCGACTGGCGGAAGCGGATCGTGCCGGTGATGAGGTCGGCCTCTTTCGGCAGGCAAAGTCGGTCGCCCTTGATGAGTACGATCTGACCCTTGCGAATCAGGGCGCGCACTTC
>JAUXOH010000075.1 GCA_030682505.1 Candidatus Didemnitutus sp.
AGAGCCTGACCATCGTCAAGAATGTGGCGGATCGCTTGACGGGGGAAGACCTCCGACAGTTTCTTGCCCCTTACGTCAAAGGGAACAGCGACGACGAACCGGTCGATGCGGCCCGCATTATCTTCGGCAATCGCAAGGTCGTTCCGGTCCGACTCAGCCTGATCATCCAGGTACAGTATACGCACCCCGACAAGTTTGTTGCCGCCAAGGTTGCGAATCTCTTCCTCGACGAGTTCACCGCGCATAACTCCCGACTCCGCATCGAGGAGTCCATGAAGGCGGTCGACGAGTTGAAAATCCGGGCCGACCAGCAGAAGAAACGCGTCGAGGAGATGGCGATCAGTCTTCAGGCCTATCGAGAGAAGAACAACCTGATCTCGCTCGATCAGCGCAAGGACATCGTCACGGAAAAACTCAAGGCGCTGAATATCTACGTCACGCAGACGAACGCGCGTTTCAAGGACGCCGAGGTGCGCTGGAACCAGGTGCAGGAACGCCGGGAGCCGCTGACGGCGCTCCTCGACCTCACTTTTATTTCGAGCCAACAACTCGTGGTTCAACTGGTGCAACAGGTCGCCACGCAGAAGATCATTATTTCGCAGCTCCGGGAACGGTATCGTGAAAAACACCCGAAGATGATCGAGGCGATCAATTCCCTCAACCAGACCGAGCAGGAGCTCAATCGCGCCATCACGACGATGGCGGCGATGGTGGAATCGGAATACCAAAATGCCTTCCGCAACGACCGGGAGGCCCGTGCCTCCCTCGCCGCACAGGAGACCGAGTCGCTGGATCTGGATCGCGCGGCCGTCGAATACACCAACCTCGAGCGCGATCTCCGCATCAGCGAGCAGCTGCTGCAGAACACGCTCGCCCGCATGAAGGAAACGTCGATGACGAGCACGATCGAGACGCAGAACTCGCGCATCGTCGATCGCGCCGCCCCGTCGCTCCGGCATTACTCACCGAACATCCCCCTGAATCTCGCCCTGGGTTTCCTGGGCGGAATCGCGCTCGGCACCGCCTTCGCCTTCTTCGTCGCCTATATCGACGATCGCGTTAAGAGCTCCTTTGATATCGAGGGCGTGATTGGTCTGCCGCTGGTCGGAATCATTCCCGAGATCAAGCGGATGGAGCAGCCCGAGAAGGCGCAGATCGTCATCAATCATCAAGACAAGCAGGTCGCCGAGGCCTTCCTCGCCTTGCACTCCTCCCTGCGCTTGAAGGATGAAAGCAAGAGTGCCCAAGCCCTGCTGGTGACCAGCACCGTGCCCGGTGAGGGCAAGTCGTTTGTCTCCACCAATCTGGCGCTCACTTTTGCCAGCCACGGTGAGCGGGTCGTGATCGTCGACTGCGATCTGCGCAAACCAAACATCCACAAATCATTTCGCATCGAGAATCTCAAGGGAGTCATCGATATCTGTGCCGGCACCGCGACGATCGACGATGTCGTGGTGAAAAATGTGCAATCCGGGCTGGATGTCATTCCGGCGGGCGGCCGCGCCAAGAACCCGACCCAGATTCTGAACAGCAAGGGCTTCGAGGTGATGATTTCCGATCTGCGCAAGCGCTACGACCGTATCTTCATCGACACCCCGCCGCTCGCGGCGGTGAGTGATTCATTGATCATCCTTCCGCTTGTGGATGGTTCGATTTTCACCATCTACTTTAATCGTGTGCGTCGGAAGGCAGCGCAGTTTGCCGCGCGCCGCCTGTTGGAGGCCAACATCCCGTGCTTTGGCGCCGTGCTCAATGGCCTTAATTTGGCGGTCTCGGGCTACTACTACGCGCAATACTACGACAAGTCCTACAAGGACTATTACGTCACGCTGGCCAAGGGCGACGGCGACGAGCCGGCTCGTTAACGCTTGGTTTTCTTGCGGCGGCCAGCGGCCCGCACCAAGCGATCATTGATGGCGAGGCCGAGTTCGCCGGCGGCAGCCGGCGCGGTCTCGCACACGATTTGCGAGAATCCCCCCCGGTCTACTTTCCGCAGCAAGGAGTAGAGCGATCGCGCCGCGGCGGGCGCCGAACCGCTGGCGCTCAGCCAGAAAACATTACGGCCCGCTGGCCCGCTCGGTTTTGCCCAATAAAGCAGAGCCGTCCGCTCGTCGGCCTGACGGGAGCGGATGCGCCGCTGCAAAACGAGCGGCGTGTGCGGGCTGTAATGATGGGCGAGCATCCCCGGGGCGACCACCGGTGCGGCCCGTTCAGTCGATTTGACACCCCGGGCACGGACATTTTCCGTCCGCAGGGCGGCAGCGATTGCCCGGCCGGAAATCGAGCCGGGCCGCAGAATACGCCATTTCCCGGGAACGCTGGCATCGACGATGGTTGATTCCACGCCAACCCGACAGGCGCCGCCATCCAGCACGTGCGGAATGCGACCCTTCAGGCCGTCCAGCACATGGGCGGCGGTGGTTGGGCTCACATAACCGAACGGATTCGCGCTCGGAGCCGCCAAGGGCACTCGGGCGAGCCGCAGAATCTTCCGGGTCAGCGGATGAGCCGGTGACCGAAGTGCGACGGTCTTCTGACCGGACGTCACGATTGCGGGCACGATTCGTTTCTTCGGCAAGACCAGCGTGAGCGGGCCCGGCCAAAAGGCGCGGACCAACGCGCGGGCCACGTCATTAAACTCAGCCAGCGCTTCTCCCGCGCGCAAATTGCCCACGTGGACGATGAGGGGATCATTGATCGGTCGGCGTTTGGCGGTGAAAATCTTCCGGCAGGCCCGGGCATCAAGGGCATTGGCGGCCAGTCCGTAGACGGTTTCGGTGGGGAGCGCCACCAGTTCCCCGCGCCGGAGTGCGGCGGCCAACCGGCGCAACGCCCTGAGGGTCGGAGAATGAACGCGCGTCTGCATACCGAAAAACAAAAAGCCGGAGCGTGTGCTCCGGCTCAATGAGAAAGGAGGTCGAATTCCAGCTTACTGCATGACCAGCATGTTGCGCGCGCGCTTGATCATGCGGGTGACTTCACGCTGCTGCTTGGCTGACATGCCGGTGTATTTG
>JAUXOH010000085.1 GCA_030682505.1 Candidatus Didemnitutus sp.
ACATCCCCTTTCGCCGGGCCCCGGGCGACCAACGTGCCGTTGCAATAGACCAGATATCGGCTGTCCCCGCTCAGGTGAGCCACCAGCGTGGCGACGGTTGGATCGTCGACCGTGAACAACCGGCGAAACAACCGGACTTGATAATGCGACGGCGTTGCCGCGCCCGGTGCGGCGAAGGCGTGCGAGCCCTCGGCCGACCAAATCCAAGATGAGCGATTGACGAAAGGGGCTCCACTCATGGCGACACAGTTACGCAGACTTCGACCGGCAAGGACAGCCCGGGTAACACGGGGAAAAACCACGCCGGAAAGATTCGTGGGGAGCAGGAAACGACATCGGGGAAACCAGCCCTGTCGGGGAAAAACGACAGCACAGTGTCCAAAAATGAGCTGGCTTCACCTTCTTTTTCAATATCTCTTTTCATTTATTTTCATCAACCTTATGAAAATTGTTTCATCCACGCCTCGTCTCGTTGTTTGCGCCGCACTTTGGTCGATGGAAGGGCAACCCCGTCCGCGACGTCCCTGGTCCTTGGCGACCAAGCTGCGGCTCATCAAGGAGGCTGGCTTTGACGGTATCGCCGAGATGTTCCAACCCGTGTTGGCGCCCCACTTGCGACGCCACAGCTTGCGGATTTGCGGTCGCCTTTTTTCGCGCGATGGCCGCGAGACCGAATCGCTGCTGAAAATCGAAGCCGCGGGCGGCGCCTCCTACGTGAATTGCATGCTGGGCGAACATGATACGACGCCGGCCGTGGCAACCCGGTTGATCATCCGCACGGTGCGGCAGGCCCGCGTCCTCGGCCTGTCCGCCCACCTCGAAACCCACCGGGATACTTGCACGGAATCGCCGGAAAAACTCGCGGAGATTGCCCGGCGCTATGAGAGTGAAACCGGCGAATTATTGCCCGTCACGTGGGATCACTCCCACCTCGCGGTCAGCAAGCATCTTTTGCCCGCGGAATACTCCCGCCGGCTGCTCGACCAGCCGGAATTGATCCAGCACTCGCGCCTCTTTCATTGCCGCCCCTTCAACGGCCAACACGCCCAAGTGCCGGTAACCAACGGCCACGGGAAATTGACTCCCGAATTTCTGGAGTATCTCACGTTCGTGGAAGATCTGTTTGTGCTGTGGCTGCGCGGGCCCTCACCCCGCGGCGAACTCTGGATTTGCCCCGAGCTCGGAACCACCGGAGGTTATCACGTCAGTACGAATCCTCCCGTGTGGTTGGATACGGTTCGTTGCCGCACGGAATTGATCAAGGCGTGGTTCCGGGCGCTGCGCCGGGCAAAGCGGTAGTATTTTCAAACAGGGCTTGACGTTTTGCAGGGTATTTTCATTACTTTTGGTGAAAGTTTCATGACGGTCACCCCTCCGTATGCTAATCACTGAAATCGCCCGCAAAGCCCGCGTCTCCCCGGCAACGGTTTCTCGCGCCATCAACCAGCCTCAACTGGTGGCGTCGGAGAGTTTGGCTCGCATTCGTTCGGTCATGCAGGAGCACAATTATGTGCCGGCCCCGCTCAATCGCCGCCGCGGCCCGAAGGCTCGGTTGCCGGAGCAGCGCCGGATCGGCGTCTGGTTCGTCGGAGCGCGATCGAACAATCCCAATCTGAGTTGGTTCCAAGATCAGTTGCTGCAGGTGCAATCCACCGATCCGCGTTATCGCGTCGATCTGCGGATGGTGTTTTCGAGTGCGCCGGATGAATTGCCCCGCTCCCTCGCGACCGAGCACTTGGACGGCGTCATTATTCAAGGCATGGAGCCGACCCCCGAGTGTCTGGCGAAATTGCGGGAGCTGCCCCACGTCTGGCTCATGACCCGCCGCTCGGACGCGTTCCCCGGCGACTATGTTGAGCCGAACAATGAAGAGAACGGTGAGATGGCGGCCGACTATTTGAAAGAACGGGGACACAAGTCCGTCGCCGTCATTTCAACCGATCCCGAATACAGTGCGATCGTGCGCCGCACCGAAGCCTTCGTGCGCCGGGCCGAGGCGATCGGCCTGCAAGTGCACTCGATCCTCGGCCGCGCCAACCCCGGGGTCAGCTACCTGGAAATCACCCCGGTGCACACGGAAAGTGCTGATCTGGTCAAGCGCTTGATCGCGATTCCCGTTCGGCCGACGGGAATCTACCTGCCCGTGGATCATTTTTGCGGCTCTTTTTTCCGCGCCCTGCGCGAGGCGGGCCTCCGCCCCGGTCAAGACGTTGAAGCCGTGCTCGGGAACTACAACCCGATGATCTACCACAATCTCGATCACTCGCCCGCGGTGGTGGACATCAACCTGAGCACGCTGGTGCGCAAGGTGATCGACCATCTTCTGTGGCGCATCGAAAACCCCAGCGTCGCCGGCCGCATCGGCGTCAGTGTCTCGCCCCGACTGCTTACTCCCGAGATGGCCGGCAAACGCAGCCATTAGTCCCACCCTCTTTGAACCCAGTTCCGGCGTTCAAGAACCGAAACTACAACACAAACATAGCATGAAACGAATCCCGAAAAACACCGCTGACCGTCTTCGGTCCGCGTTGGCGATCGGTCTCGCAACGTTGCTCACGGTCTCTGCGTCCGCGCAGGGCTCCGATAGCGACGCTTTGCGTAGACTTCAGGAAGAGAACGCTGCTCTCCGCAAGCGCCTCGCCTTGATTGAAACCAACGTTCAGCCTGCCGCGCCTGCGGCAGACCAAGCCGCCTCCCCGTCCACCGCGGTGACTTCGTCGCCGCGACTGAGCGTCGATCCGGACGTCACCATCCTTTCGCCCTTCGACGTGAAGAGCGATCGGGACTACGGTTACCTAAAGATCAATTCCGCCACCGCCACCCGCATTGGCACGGAAATCCAGAAGGTCCCGTTGAACATCTCGGTCATTTCCGAGGAGTTCATGCAGGACACCACCATGAAGGATATCCAGGACATCCTTCGTTACCAGAGCTCCTCCGCGGGTGACGGTCGCATGGGCATCATCCAGCCCGCGACCGGCTTCACGCCGTCCGGCATCATGACGCTGCGCGGTTTCCCGATCAATTCGCGTCTGCGCAACGGCCTGCTCCGTTACAACGCGTACTCGCTCGACAACGTTGAGCGCATCGAAGTCATCAAGGGCCCGGCGGCGGTTTTCTTTGGCAACGCCTTCCCCGGCGGTGTCATCAACTACATTACCAAGGCGCCGTCGTTCTCGAAGATCCCGACCACGCTCTCCTACTCCTACAGCGGCTACGACAACCGCATCGGCGGCGAGCGCGTCACCCTCGATCACAACGCGGTGCTTTCCGACAAGGCCGCCATGCGCATCGTCGGCGCTTGGGACAATGGCATCGGCGATGCCCGCCATGAGTTCCAACAGGGCTATTCCGTCAACGCTGGCTTGACCCTTAAACCGCTGAAGAGCGGCCGCCTCAAGATCGCCATCGAAGGCGAGGTGCTACAGCGCTTCCGCAACCAGGACGACACCTCGTACATCTGGCCGCAGCAGTGGCTCGCCGACTACAAGGCTCCCCCGGCCAACCTGATCGCCGCTTCCGGCGTCGCCAATGCCGCCGCCTACCAGACGCGCATCTTCAACAACGTCGGCAACTGGATCGCCGACGTGCGCAAGGCCGCCGGGAATGACTACCTCCCGCTCTACACGTCGGTCTCGCGCGGGGCGTTCATCACCGACGCCGCCGGCAACCTGGTGCAGGACAAAAAGTTCAACTACTACGGCTCGGGCACCTACACGAAGGACGAAAACAGCACCTTCTCGGTGGTGACCGACTTCGCCGCCGCCGACTGGTTCGATGTCCGACACTCCTTCACCGAAGTGCGATCACGCTTCGACCGCGTGTTCTCCGCGGCCAATCCGTATGCCGACGGCCGCCGCTTCAACATGGGCGGCGTGGCCATGCAGGGTTACGAGATCGACGCTTACTACCACCAGCTCGACATGGTGTTCAAGAAAGAGCTGGCCGGCGTGGACAACAAGCTCCTCCTCGGTGGTCTCTACGGCGAAACCTACAACTCGTTCTACGGTTCGAACAACCATACGAACCTCTTCCCCTTCTACGGCTATCTCCCGGGCGCCTGGGACAAGCCTGATGAGGGTTACGTTTCGCCCATCCCCACCGAGTTCCGCCACCCCGTCACCGGCTGGGGTGTCCGCGAACAGTTCATTCGCGACCGTTTCGGCAAGATCCTCACGCCGCAACAGATCTTCTCCGAGTATGATCCGGGCGTGCACATGAACCCCGACATCCGTCGCATCACGCCAATCGACCGCGGTCTGGTTGACCACAGCCGGCCGGAACGCAAGGAATGGTATGCCAACTGGCAGGCTTCGATGATGGATGATCGCTTGATCGCGTTCCTCGGCTATCGCGAGGAAGAGACTACCACCGTCGGTCAACTCGTCGCCGCCAATCCGCCGTGGTTCGTCGCTCCGGACTTCGCCCTCCAGAACATTCCGCAATCGGAATGGGTCAAGTACGGCCTGAGCGCCATCTTCTCCCGTCCCCGCACCACCAACGGTAGTTCCAAGATGGCCGGCGTCTCGTTTGAGGTCGTCAAGAATGTCAGCCTCTACGCGAGCTACTCGCAGACCTTCCTTCCCAGCGGCGTCACCTACCTCGGTGGCGACTATGATCCGAATGCCATCACCACCCGCGCCACCCTCCTCGGCCTCAATCCGGCCACGGAACTGGCCCGCTTGGTCGCCCAAGGCGGTTTGACTCCGGTCCAGAATGAAACGGGCAAGAACGCCGAGTTCGGCGTTAAGGTCGCACTCAACGACAACAAGCTCGTCGGCACCATGTCAGTTTTCCGCGTCACCCGCCAAAACCGGGTGTTGGATGACACCCTTGGTCAAGCCAACGAGCCGCTCAACTACCTCCTGCCGAACAAGCAGGGCGGTCTGAGCCGTATCGTCCGCTGGTATTCCGCTTCCGCCACGGAAGAGAATGAAGGCGCCGAGTTCGAGGCCATCTGGACCCCGATCCGCAACTACCAAGCCGTGGTCTCGGGTTCATGGATGTGGAGCTCGAAGCTCCTCGCCGACCCGAGCCTCGCGATCACCCCGCTGTCCACCACGGCTCAGAGAATCCAAAACGAGATCTCCTTTGCCAGCCGCTTGGTGAACGCTCCTGAGTTCCGGTTCAACTTCTGGAACAAGTATACCTTCACCGATAATTTCATCGGTGAATACGGCCGCGGCTTCAGCATCGGTCTGGGTATGCGCTACTCCAGCGAGATCAACATCCAGAACAACGTGAACTTCTGGGGCGCACGCGGTGGTCTCACTGCGGGCGACTACGTGGTGTTCGACTCCACCCTCAGCTACCCGTTTGAGTTGTTCGGCTACCAGCTGACCAGCTCCCTCAACGTGGGCAACGTCACGGACAAGGAATACCTCGAAGGTAACTACAACTTGGCCGAACCGCGCAGCTACCGGTTGTCGCTGAGCATGAAGTTCTAGGCGAACTGCTCTCAGAAAATATTCGTCCCAAGGGCGGAGGCACCTGCCTCCGCCCTTTTTTTTCCCCGACACTTTCTGCCATGTCACCCTCGTTGCGCCTCCTCTTCCTCCTCCTGCTGCTCTTCGCGCCGCTTTCGAGCCGCGCCGACCCGGCCCCCACCCTTGCCGGCACGTGGAAAATCAACCCCGCACTCAGCAGCGACCTCACTCCCTGGCGCGACCTCACCGTCACCCTTTCCCACTCCGGCGACACCGTCACGCTGCACCGCGCCTTCAGCAGCGGCCGCCGCCAGTTCGACGAGACGATCACCCTGGATCTCTCCCTTGAGCTCAACCTCGTGCCCGTCGCGTGGTGGCCCGACAATCGTCACCTCGGCGCTTATGCCGGCGGCGACAAGACCAAGCGCATCCGCGCCACCTGGCTCGATCAGGGCCGCATCCTCCGCCTTTCCACCGACCTCACCCTCTCCACCCAACAGGGTCTGCGCGAGGTCAACATCCTCAGCGACTACAAGGTTTCCGCCAACGGTGCCCAATTGACCCTCACTGAATTGCGCAGCACCCGCAATCGCCCCGTCGTCTACGTCTTCACCCGGGCGAACTAGCGCCCTGCCTTCCTCGCCATGCTTTGCGCCCTGAATCGTCTTCTTTCCCGTCAGCTTGCGCTCGTCGGCGTCCTGACGTTCGCCTGCGCTCCGCTCTTACCGGCCCAAGCCAAACTCACCCCGGCCCCGCGCGCGCCTGCGACCGCGACCTTGTTGCCTCTTTCTGAGAACTGGCGGCTCGACGGCGACGTCCCCGTCCACGCCCTGCTCATCTCGCTGCAAGGCCTCGCCAATCGTGGCGGCCCCCGGCTCTACCTTGAATATCCCGCCAACTGGCAGTGGGAAATCGTGCATCCGCTCGTCGGATTTCTCGAACGGCGCCACGGCGTGCAGTTCGACCGTCTCGGCTTGAACGACGCCGATGCCGCGCTCGCGCGCTTCGCTGGCCGCGCCAAGGGCTGCGTCGTGTGGGACAAAGCCGTGCGCTCCTCGCTCATCGTCGCCTTCACCATCGCCGGCGTCGAAGACCTCGTGGTGGTGAGCGAAGACCTCCTGCCGCTCGCCGAGCAGCACGGCCTCAAGCCCGTCGTTGATCTGCGCTCCCAATTCACCGGTCAAAACGACGAGTCAATTTATCAGTGGGCTTACGACCACTATTTCGAACGCTGCTCGCGGGACTATTACGTGGTCCTCGGCGGCCATGCCGGCGCCGAGATGCAGCCCGGCATCGCCGACTTCGGCGTGCAGCAGCGAGCGTTCTTCACCGACCTCTCGTCGAATCCGCAGCACCCCGGGGAGCTGGCCCTGCTCAAGCTCATCCTCAGCCGCCAGAACCCCCAGAGCATCGTGCTGGGCTGGCATTCCTACGCCAAGGACACCGAGGGTCAGCACACAACGCTCGTCGGTAACTACGGTCTGATCATGGAGGGCCTGCACAATCTCCCGAATGTTTCGTTCACCTCGCAAATTCCTCTCACGGCTGACTTCAAGTTCACCAACAACCACTCGGTCGGGCGCGACTCCAAGCTCACGGCCGAAAACAAGGTCTATGTCTGCGCCGTCGCCACCGATTCCATGGGCATCGGCGTCTGGACCAAGCCGGGCCGCGGTCGCATTCCCTACACGTGGCAGGTGCTGATGAACTGGGCGTGGATGAATCCACCTGCCCTGCAATACTTCTATGAGGACAAGACGCCGAATGACTACTTCATCGGCGGTCTCTCCGGTCCGGGCTATATGTATCCCAAGGCCATTCCGGCCGAACAATTTCCCGCGCTCATGGCCATTGGCCGCCGCCTGATGGAGCAACTCGACCTGCGCGCACTGGAGATCATGGATTACTCCGAGGGCAACCGGCACGTTGGCAACACCGACCTGCCGGAGGAACTCGTCACCCGCTATTACCACGAATTTCCGGACGTGATCGGTTTCATCAACGGTTATGGCTCCGCGCGCACGTTTGATCTCCGGGATTCCCGTCCGTTTCTCAGCTACGATTACTACCTCGACGTGAACCGCCCCGTGGACGATGCCGCGGCCGACCTCGAGGAGTTGATCCAGTTGAATCCGCAGCGTCCCTACTTCCTCCTCCTGCATGTCCGCGAGTCGAACACCGTCGAGAAAGTCGCCACGATCCTGGATCGGATCACCGAGCCGGTCGAAGTCGTGCCGCTCGACGTCTTCTTGAAGCTCGCCGCCGACAAAAAAACTTACCGCACCAATTTTCAACAGCCCTCCGACCCCGTTGATCGCAATCCCTGAGCGACGCCTCTTTCGTCGCCCCTCATTTTCCCGCGTCTTGGTCCCATGAGCCATCCTTCCATCATCGGAATCGATCTGGGCGGCACCAAGTGTGCCGTCAGCGTACCCGACGCGGCAGGCGGCGTGCGCGAGGCGGCCCGGTTCGCCACCGGCAACCCGGAGGAAACCTTGGCCCGCCTCGGCACCGAGATCGCCGCCCTCTCTCCCGCGCACGACGTCGTGTTCGGCATCTCCTGCGGCAGTCCGATGGATGTGGAGCGCGGCCTGATTCTTTCTCCACCCAACCTGCCGGGCTGGGATCGCGTCGCGATCTGCGAACAACTCACGGCCCGTTTCGGTGGTCGCGCGTTCCTGATGAACGACGCGAATGCCTGCGCGCTGGCCGAGTGGCAGAGCGGCGCCGGCCGCGGCGCGCGCAACCTGATTTTCCTCACCATGGGAACCGGCATGGGCGCGGGCTTGATCCTCGACGGCCGCATCTACGCGGGAACCACCGGCGACGCCGGCGAAGTCGGCCATGTGCGCCTCGCTCCCGATGGCCCCGTCGGCTACGGCAAGACGGGATCCTTCGAAGGCTACTGCTCCGGCGGCGGAATTGCCCAACTCGCGCGCACGCGCCTCGCCGCCTACCCGGGGGACTCCGTGTTGCAGCAAGTGCCGCTTTCCCAGCTCAGCGCCCACGACGTTGGACGGGCCGCGGCTGCGGGCGACGCTTTCGCCCTCGCACTCTGGGCCGAGGTCGGCACCCGGCTCGGCGAGGCGCTCGCCGTGCTCGTCGACGTGCTCAATCCCGAGCGCATTGTCATCGGCAGCATCTACGCGCGCTGTGAGCAGTGGATCGCCCCGGCAATGCAGGCCACACTCGACCGCGAGGCGCTCGGACCCAGCGCCGCCGCCTGCCGCGTTTTGCCCGCCCAACTGGGCGAACAGATCGGCAGCCACGCCGCCATCGCCATTGCCCGTTACCACCTTTCAACCCCATCAAAATCATGAACTACCCCACCCGCCGCACCTTCCTTAAGACCTCCGCCACCCTCGCCGCCGCCCTGCCCTTGCTGCGCATCCCCCTCGGGGCGGCCGATTCCCCCGCGCCCGCGGGCGCTTCGCCGGGCGCCGCGCGCGGCCTGTTGTTCGACGCAGCCGACCTGCCGCGGATGCGGGCCAACCTCGAGTTGCCCCGCTTCGCCGCGGTTCGCGCCATGTTGTTCGAGGTCGATTTCGCCGCCGAAACCAAGTTCCTGCGGGAAGAGCTGCGGCTCAACAACCACGTCGCCGATTTCATGCGGGGATGGAAATTGATTCAAAACAACGCCTTTGCCTACGCGCTCACGGGCAGTGAGCAACATCGCGACCTCGCCCTTCTCGCGATGCGCCGGCTCTGTGATTACAAGCGCTGGGACTACTTCCTCGAGGGTGGCAAGGACACCATCGGGCTCCAGCGGGCCCCCGAGTCGACGATCGCGACGTGCTATGCCCTCGAGTGGCTCGGTGACGCCGTCCCCGCGGATCTCCTCGCCGCCGTGGAAGACAAGATTGTGAACGAGGGCGCGCCCGCCTGCTATCGCACCCTCTACGGCATGAAATATCCCGACCGGGTGCGGGGCTGGGGCTTCGATCCGGAGGACGACTACGGCTTCCGCTTCGACCTCAGTCGCTGGCCGCTCATTCTCAATGCGACCAACCTGAAGGTCATTCCCATCTGCGGTCTCGGTCTCGCGGCGATCCGGTTTCATGGTCGCCATCCCGAAGCGGCCAAGTGGATGGAACTCGCTCGCCAGAGCGCGCAGGCGTTTTCCGTCATGTATGGACAGGATGGTTCCTACGACGAAGGCGTCGGCTACTGGGGTTACACCACGATGCATCTCGCGATGTTCGCCGATGCCCTGCACCGCCGGCTCGGGATCGATGATCGCGGCCTGATCAATTACCCCGGCACCGTGCGCTATGCCCTCGCCATGTCGATGCCCTGCGGCGGAGACAAGATCGAGGACCCGATGCTCAATGCCGCCTACAACGCGGTCCCCAAGGGCAGCTACGACCCCGGCGACGACATCGTGAATTTCTGCGATGGCAGCGCGGGCATGGATGTCTCCATCGCCCCATGGGTCGGGCGGGTCGCCAACGATCCGCTGAGCAACCACGTGGCGAAACACACCGGCGCACTCAAACACCTCCAGGCGGTCGCATGGTTTCACGACGATGCGCCCACCCAGGCGCCAACCGCCGCTTTGCACGACGTCCGCCTGAGCAACGATTGGGTCATCTCCCGCACCGGTTGGACCCCCGCCGATACCGTCGTCGCCTTCCGCAGCGGCGGACCGGCCAATCACGAGCATGCGGACCGCAACAGCGTCATTTTCAAGGCCCATGGCGACCGCTTGTTTCACGATCCGTTCAAGGCCGGTTACTCACCCACCGGGCCGCGCTGGCTCCTGCGCCAGACCGAAGCCCACACCGCCGTGCTCATCAACGGCAAGGGCCACCAGTATCACGATGGGCGCGAAGGCACGAATGCCTCGTGGGCCAGCGCGCGGGTCACCGATTTCCGCACCGGACCCAGCTGGATGATGGTCACCAGCGACGCCACCGAGGCCTACGCGCTGGTGCTGCCCGATGTCGTGCACGTCTCCCGCACCGTGGTGCTGCTCAAACCGGACGTCCTGCTACTGCTCGACCGCGTGCAACTCAAGCAGGCGGCGCCCGTGCAGGCCCGCTTCCAGGTCTTCAACGAAGACGGCCGGGGCCTCGCCTCTGCGGGCGCCGCGGGCTTCCGGATCGAACGTCCGCTGGCCACCCTGCAGGCGAGGCTCGCCGGACGCGGCGAACTCACGGCGTCCGTCGGCCAACTGAGTCTTCCCGTCGAGGAAGGCGTCTTCCCCTACGCCGAGGTCAGCTCCGCGGCCGCCACCGAACACACCATCCTGACCGTTTCAACTTCCGCACCGCGCGGCTCGGACCACGGCAACCTGGAAGTGCAAACCATCGAACAGGGTTGGATCATCACGGGGCGCCACCGCAGCCAGAACGTGCGGGTCACCCTCACGGCGGTCGCGGGCGAACTGCCACAGCTGATGCTCTGACCTCATGCCGACTTTCAATACCGTCAACGCGGTCGACTATGGGCTGATCGCCCTCTACTTCGTCATCATCATTTTTGTCGGGGTCTACGCCGCCCGCAAAAACAAGAGCACGCAGGACTACTTCAAGGCCGGTGGCCAGGTGCCGTGGGCGCTCGCGGGCGTGTCGAACTGGGTGTCGGGCTTTTCCGCCTTCATGTTCGTCGCGGCGGCCGGCTACGTCTACCGCGTCGGCATCGGGGCGGTCCTGATCTTCACGTCGGCCACGTGGGCTTATCTCATCGGCTACTTCTATTTCGCGAAGATGTGGCGTCGGGCGCGCCTGGACACCCCGTTGCAGTTCCTCACCCGGCGCTACTCGCCCTCGACCACGTATTTCTATTCGGTCACGGCCATTGTGCCGCAAGTGGTGGGCATTGGGCAGGGTCTCTACATTCTGTGCATCTTTGTCTCCACCGCCCTCGGGTTCGGCAGCCAGACGTTCTCCTTTGCCGGTGTGACTTTGGACGGCATGCAGCTTTCGATCCTCGTCGTCGGGATCGTGATGGTGGTCTACACGGTCATCGGAGGACTCTGGGCCGCGGTGCTCTCGGATGCCGTGCAGTCGATCATCATCGTGGTGATGTCGGTCATCATCTTTCCCGTCTCCTACCTCTATCTCGGCGAAGGCAGCGGCATCATCGCCGGCATGCAACGACTGCTGCGGGAATTACCCGAGGGCTACCTCACCACGCTCAACAGCACCTCGGGCAACGTCTGGTTCCTCATCGCCTACTTCATCACGGTGGTGCTGGGCTACAACGTCGCCTGGCACCTCGCGCAGCGCTACTATTCCGTGCCGGACGAGCGGGGGGCCCGCAAGATGGCGCTCCTGTGCGCCATCCTCTCCCTCGTCGGACCGTTGCTGTGGATTTTGCCGGTGATGGTGTCGCGCGTCATCTTTCCCGACATGGCCGCCCTCTGGCCCACGTTGAAGGAGCCCACCGAAGCCTCGTATGTCTCCCTCGCGCTGCTGCTCCTGCCCCACGGCCTGATCGGCTTCGTCGTCTCGGCCGTGCTCTCCGCCACGCTCGGCCAGGCGAATGACGCCTTCAACTGGCTCGCGGCCACCATCACGCACGACGTCTATGCACCGCTCCACCGGCGCGTGCGCGGTGCGCTGCCCGGCGATCGCCATCAACTCCACGTCGCCCGGCTGACGATGCTCATCGTCGGCGCCGGAGGCATCACGGTGGCATTCTACATCCCGCGCTTTGGCGGCGCATTTGATTTCGCCCTGCAGTATTATTCGCTCGTCTCGGCCTTCATGATGCCGGTGGCCTTGGGCATGGTCTTTCGGCGCACCCCGTGGTGGTCGGGCATCGCCTCGTGTTCCGCCGCCCTGATCGTCGCCATCACCCTCATGGTGATGAACGTCTGGCCCGAGAACGCCTTTGCCCGCAACGTGCTCAGCGAAGCGGTGGTCGCCACCCTCGTGTTCGCGATCTCGGCCCGTTGGTTTCGCGCCGATGATCCGCGGCACGCCGGTCTGGCCCAACTCAACACCGACCTGTGCACGCCGGTGCCCGACGCGCCGATTGCGACGGCGAGCGGACTTGCCGTCTATGGCGTGATTGGCGGCATCTCGCTCGTGCTGGGTGTCGTTCTGGTCGCCTGCGCGGCGCTTCCCGGCTCGCCCGTGGCACCGGCGTCGCTCAATCTTGTCGCTGGCTTGCTGCTCCTCCTCATCGGCTTCGGCCTGCGCCGGGTGGCTGCTCGCGCCGTGATGCCTTCGTAGCATGCGTCTTCCCGCCCGACTTTATCAACAGTTCGACGCCGACCCCGGCTTGCCGGTGCCGGCCGAGTCCTACGGTGGCTGGCAGAGTCACGCCATCGACCTCTCGCCGGCCCACACCGCCCTCGTGGTGATGCACGCCTGGGATCCCAACCAGCCCGGACAGTTTCCGGGTTGGGACCGCGTCGTCGAATACCGACCGCGCGCCCGCCGCATCCTCGCGGACGTCTTTCCACCCCTGTTGGCCGCGGTGCGCCGTTCGCCGCTGCCGGTTTTCCATGTCGTCGGGGGCGGACGCGACTACTTCCGGCATCTCCCCGGCCACCGGCGCGCGGTGGCGCTGGCCGGTCCGGAACCGGTTCCGACTCCGGTCTCCCCGGATCCCGCCTTCGATCGACTCCAGGCGCTGCGGCGCGCGCACAGTTTTCCGGGGTTGCGCAACGCGGCCGAGGTGGCGGCGGGATTTGCCCAACTCGACTTTGCCCCCACCGCCCGACCTGTCGGTGACGAGGGCATCGCGGAAAACGCCCACCAACTCGCCGCCCTTTGCCGCGCACACGGGGTGAATCACCTCGTCTACATCGGCTTCGCGATCAACTGGTGCCTGTTGATGTCACCCGGCGGCATGGTCGACATGGCGCGCCAGGGCTGTCTCTGCTCGACGATCGCCGAGGCCGTCACCGCGGTGGAGAATCGCGAAACCGCGGCTGAGGAATTGGAGAAGCAGCAGGCCCTCTGGCGCGTCGCGCTCGAATTCGGTTTCGTTTTCACCGGCGCTGATTTCATTCACGCCTTGCCCGCTGGCACTCCGACTTCCCCCTTACCATGAGCTCCGAGCATCCCCTCGCTCTTCACGGTGGCACTCCCGCCGTCACCGCCACCCGCCCGACGCACCATCGCTGGGGCACCGAAGAATTGGCCCGGCTCACGCCGATGGTCGACCAAGCCTCGCTGTTCTACTGGCAGGCTCCCCAGTCCACCGCCTTGGTCTCGGAATTTCGCCGGACTTACCCGCTCCGCTGGAACATGCCGTGTTCTTCCGGCACCGCCGCGCTGCACATCGCCGTGGCCGCCCTGCAGCTCCCACCGGGCTCCGAGATCATCACCTCACCGGTCACGGACATGGGTTCGGTCATCGGCATCCTCTACCAGCAATGCGTGCCGGTCTTCGCCGACATCCACCCGCGCACCTACAACATGGATCCCGAGGCGGTGCGGCGGGCGATCACTCCGAAGACCCGCGCGATCATGGTGGTGCACCTCGCCGGAAATCCGTGCGACATGGAGGCTTTCATGGCGCTCGCGCGGGAGCACAATCTGATCGTGATCGAGGACTGCGCCCAATCATGGGGAGCCGCCTTCCGCGGCACACCGGTCGGCCTCTTCGGTCAGCTCGCCTGCTACTCGTTCAACGAATACAAGCACCTCAGCTGTGGCGATGGCGGGCTCGTCGGCACGAACGACGAGCGTTTCGGGCCCACCCTTGGCAAATGGGGCGACAAGCATTACGACCGCGTCACCGGGGGTCGCAATCCCGAGACCTTGTCGCCCAACTACCGCATGGCGGAGCCGCAGGCCGCCGTGGCGGCGGCGCAGATGGCCAAGTTTCCGCAGATCATCGGGGCGCACATCCGGCTGGGTTCGCGGCTGCTGGAGCATTTCCGGCACCTCGCGCTCCCCGGTCTCGGGCTGCCAGAAATCGATTCCCGCAACACGCACAGTTTCTGGTTCGTCCTGCTGCGGTTCGAGGCGGCAGCGTTCACCTGCACTCGCGACGAGTTTGTCGCCGCCCTCCAAGCCGAAGGAGTCACGGCCGCCGCGGGCTACATCCCCAAGCCGGTCTACGGCTACCCCCTGTTCCAAAACCACAACTTCTTCGGCGGGGGCTGGCCGCTGCGGGACGCGGGGTTGACGACCATGGATTACCGCACGGTCTGCTGCCCGGCCGCCGAGGCCATGCTGGCCGAGGGCATTTCCCTGCCAATCAGTCCGGCGCTGACCGACGAGATCATCGACCAGACCGCGACCGCCTTCACCAAGGTCGCCCGCCACTACACTCGCTAAGCCCGGCGCCGGCCGAGAAATTTTTCCAAATTGCGCGCGGCGACTTTCGCGCGCACCCGTGCCGCCACCTTGGCGGTCGCAAGCTTGGCGAGGGACGCGGCGGTGATCAGAATCGGGGTGCCCGAACCAAAGACCAACTGCTCCACCGGTACCTTCGCGAGCAGGTGCGGCAAGGTGTCGTGCCACTCGGCAAAGGTCGTATCCGCGTGCAACCCGGAGAACCGCGGCGCCAGCTCCAGAACCTCGGAACGCAACAAACCGCACGCCAGCAGCGGGGCGCCCTTCGTCTTCGTCAGGAAGGCCGCGAGGCTCGCGACCGCGACCGGCTTCAGGTTCAGCGCGTGAAACTCGTGGCGCTCGTCGATCAACCGCACCTGGACGATCAGCCGCAGTTTCCTCTCGACCAGCGCCGCTCCCACTGCCGCCATGGCGGCGCCGGTGAGACGGAAATTGTGGTAGCTAGGCAGCACTCGCACGGCGCGCACGCGTTCATCGGCGGCAGCCGCATCCAACTCCTCGCGCCAGTTCGCCAATGCGGGATTGATGATCGGCACCGGTTCGAGCTGCGGTGTCGCCCGCGTCGCGTGCAGCAGCGCGCGATTGGCCGGTCCCGGCTCGGGGGCAAACACCGCATCCAACGGTGAAACCAAGGCCTGCCCGATGCCGTGTTCCCGCAGTTCCTCGCGCAGCGATTGCGCCGTGTGCTCGGCGACAAACGCAAAGGGCCAGCGGCCGATCCAAGAGTTGGCGTCAAAGGTGTTCATGGCAGACGCAGCAGCGCACGGGTGTTTTCACTGAGAATCTTGCGTTGGGCCGCCGCCATGATCTGCGCACCCGTGATGCGGGCCAGCGCCACGCCAAAGTCGCGAATCGGTGCATCCGAACCGTAGAGGACGCGCTCCGCCCCGAGCTGGGCGACCGCATACTCGACCACCCCTGCCTCCGGCGCCGCACCGGACGTATCGACGAAGACATTGGGGCAATCCTTCACCGCGAGCACGCCGCGCACGCCACAACCGGTGAGGTGCGCCATGATGATCTGCACGCGGGGAAACCGTCGCGCCAGGGTCGCCACGTCCTCCGGATCCGTGTGAAAACGGCGCTCGCGAATCTTCGTCATGCTCCACGCATGTTGCAGCACGACGAGTCCATGTTGCTCGGCCTCCTCCATCAGGGGTTGCATGCAGGCATCGCTCGCGTTGTTGGCGATCTCGAGTTTCAAGCCCCGAAAACCCCGCGCCACCCCGCGCGCCACCTCGCGCCGCACGGCGGCCGCCCCGAGCGTCGGATTCAAATGGCAAAATCCGGTGACAAACCCCGCGTGTTCGCGCATGAGCCACGCCGTGTCGTCATTGATCTTGCGCAACTGCGCTTCGGTCGGCGATCGACCGTAGGCGAGCACATCGCCGAGCGCCACCACGTGCTCGATCCCGTGCGCCTGCGCGCGCGCCAGCAGCTGCGCCGCCCCTTTCCGCCCCCGTCGATCAAGGCGCAGGATCGGATGAGTATGGACGTCGATGATTCGCATGAATGTTCAGCTGCTTTGCGCTTGGCTTTACGCACGTTGCCGTCGCGAATCTCCCGTGACAAGCGCCCTCTTTTTTCTTCTTCCTGCCGATTGAAAATTCATGTCCACCCCGCCCCGCACCGACCACGAGATTGAAACGCTGCTCTCGACGCCCACGGCGGGCGTGATCGCGGCCGTCCAGCGTCTCCCGGGCGATTTTGCGGTGCTCGGCGTGGGCGGCAAAATGGGCACCACGACCGCGGTGATGCTCCGGCGCGCGCTCGACGAGGCCGGACGCAGCGATGCGGTCGTGACAGGCGTCTCACGCTTCAGCCGCCCCGAGGCGCAGCGGGAGCTGGAATCATTTGGCGTGCGCACCTTGTCCTGCGATCTCGCCGAGCCCAGCCAGATTGCCGCGCTGCCAACGACGGCCAACGTGCTTTTCCTCGCCGGTCAGAAGTTCGGCACCGACAGCGCCCCGGAGTTGACGTGGATCCAAAACACCGTTGTCCCCGCCCTGGTCGCGCAGCATTATCGGCACTCCCGGATCGTCGCGTTTTCCACCGGCTGCGTCTATCCCTTTGCCGCGGTCAATGGACCCGGTTCGCGGGAGAGCGAGCCCGTTGCCTTCCTCGGCGAATACGCCAGCTCCTGCGTGGGACGGGAGCGGGTCTTCACGCATTGTTCCAAACTGCACGGCACCCCGACGCTCATCTACCGGCTGAACTATGCGGTCGAACTGCGCTACGGCGTGCTGGTCGACATCGCCACCAAAGTTTCGCGGGGCGAGCCGATTGATCTGTCCACGGGCTGGTTGAATTGCATCTGGCAGGGCGACGCCTGTGCCCGCGCGATCGAGTGCCTGGAACACACCGCCAGTCCGCCACGCTTTCTCAACGTGACGGGAACCGAGAAAATTTGCGTGCGCGAACTCGCCGAGTCATTCGGCCGGCGCCTCGGACGGCAGGCGGTGTTTACCGGGAACGAAGCCGCCAGTGCGTGGCTCGCCGATGCCAGCGAATCCGTTCGCCTCTTCGGCCCTCCTACCGTCTCACTCGCCCAGATGATCGATTGGGTGATCGAGCATGTCGAAGCGGGCGGGCGCCTGCTCGGCAAGCCGACCCATTTTGAAACCCGCAGCGGCAAGTTCTGACCATGAATCTCCGTTCCCATCTCCTCGCCGGTCACGTGATCCCCGCGCATCCCCTCGCCTTGGATGCCAACCGCCGTTTCTCGGAAAAGCATCAGCGGGCCCTGACGCGCTATCAGCTGGCCGCGGGCGTGGGTGGACTTG
>JAUXOH010000086.1 GCA_030682505.1 Candidatus Didemnitutus sp.
CAGTTGGGATTGCCGACCAGCGCGTAGACCGGGGTGCGATCGGCGGGAGTTGACCGCATCTTCGCGGGAGGCGTGATGTGCGGGGGCAGCGTGCTCACGGGATCAGGTTTCGACAGTGATCTGGTCGGCCTCTTCCCGGCGCAGCGTCAGGTTGTAGCCGCGCAGCTTGATCTCGATCGGATCGCCCAGGGGGGCGACGCGCACAAAGGTCAGTGCCGTGCCCGGGAGCAGGCCCATCTCGCGCAGCCGAAGAAACGCCGTGCCGGTTTTCGGAAAATCCTTCACCCGCGCAGTGGCGCCGGGGGCAAGCTCGGTCAGTTTGAGGCGAGCGGACATTGCCGCTTAACACGCGCCAGCCGGCAAACGCTCGACCAGGATATTCATCGCCGCGCTGTGATTCAGCGCGATGCGCGTGCCATTGATCTGACAAAGACTGGTGGTGGTGCCGGAAATCTTCGTGACCAAGGCGGCTTCACCGAAGCCCATCTCGCGAACGCGCTGGCAAAACCCCTCGTCGCCTTTGAGTTCGCAGATCCGCCCGGTCGCGCCCGCGGGCAGCTGGCAAAGGGGACCGAGGACTTTGAATGGCGTGGACATTCCGAAGAGAGAGAAAGCGCTAATGAGACTGAGTTGCAAGCATCTTGGTGGGTGTCGCCGGGAAAAGAGAAGGATGAATCGACGACGTTAGCAGCGCCGTAAGTTAATATGCATCAATATTAAACATGCAAATAAGACCATGGTATTCGTTTGCGGCGCGCCAACCCATGCACGGAAGTTGGCAACGGATGCTAGGTCGAACCCACCTTGGACGGGACTGAGGAGACTGCGATCGGAGTGCGATTTGACGGACCGCAGGGATGGATTGAGCATCCTAGAAACCTGCCAAGGCAACCAACGGGGCCGGGAAAAGGCGCGGTATTTAGGCCGCGCCTTGAAAGGGAAAAGATCCCGACGGCTTAACTCTTGCGGCGTTTGAGCGCGAGCTGGACGCCGGCGTAGCGCACGAGGCTTTGCAGGTGTTCGAGTTCCTGCGGGTCCATTGTCTTGGCGTTGGCGATTTCCTGCTCGGCGCGCTTCATGGCAGCTTCGACGGCGGCTTCGTCAATTTTCTCTTCGGTGATGGCGGACTCGGCCAGCACGCGGACGGTATCGCCCTCGATTTCGGCAAAGCCACCGCTCACGGCGAGAAAAGTGGTCTCGGTGCCCTTGGAAACGCGCAGTTCGCCGTGGGCGACCTGGGTGAGAAGCGGGATGTGGCCCGGCAGAATTCCAATCTCACCCTCGACGGTCGGAATCACGACGGAGTCGATGGTGTCGGAATACACCTTCGCCTCGGGCGTGACGATTTCGAGAGTCAGGGACATGGTGGTTTATTTCTTGGCGGCGGCGGCGATGACCTCATCGATGCCACCCTTCATGTAGAAATCACCTTCGGCGACGTGATCGAGCTCGCCGTCGAGGATCATCTTGAAGCCGCGGACGGTGTCCTTGACGGGCAGATCCGTGCCGGGCGTGCCGGTGAAGACTTCGGCGACGGCGAACGGTTGCGAGAGGAAGCGCTGGATCTTGCGGGCGCGGTAGACGGTGAGCTTGTCCTCGGGGGAAAGTTCATCGAGACCGAGAATCGCGATGATGTCCTGCAGGTCCTTGTAGCGCTGGAGGACGCGCTGGAGTTCACGCGCAACCTTGTAGTGGTCTTCGCCGACGATGTCGGGTTGCAGGGCCTTGGAAACCGAGGAGAGCGGATCGACGGCGGGATAGATGCCGAGTTCGGCGATCGAGCGCTCGAGCACGATGGTCGAGTCAAGGTGGGCAAAGGTGTTGGCCGGGGCTGGATCGGTGAGATCGTCCGCGGGCACATAGACGGCCTGCACGGAGGTGATGGAGCCCTTCTTCGTGGAAGTGATGCGTTCCTGCAGAATGCCCATTTCGTTGGCCAGCGTGGGTTGGTAACCGACGGCCGACGGGGAGCGACCGAGCAGCGCGGACACTTCGGAACCGGCCTGGGAGAAGCGGAAGATATTGTCGATGAAGAGCAACACGTCCTGGTTCTTCTCGTCGCGGAAATATTCGGTCATCGCGAGCGCCGAGAGGGCGACGCGCATGCGCGCACCCGGGGGTTCGTTCATCTGGCCGTAAACCAAGGCGACCTTCGATTTGCTGAGATCCTTTTGGTCGATGACGCCCGCTTCCGACATTTCGTGGTAAAGATCGTTGCCCTCGCGGGAACGCTCGCCGACGCCCGCAAAAACCGAGTAACCGCCGTGGGCTTTCGCGATGTTGTTGATGAGCTCGAGAATGACGACGGTCTTGCCGACCCCGGCGCCGCCGAAGGCTCCGGCTTTGCCTCCCTTGATGAAGGGACAGATGAGATCGATGACCTTGATGCCGGTCTCGAGAATTTCAGACTTGGTGTCCTGTTCCTCGAGGGAGGGGGCGGGACGGTGAATCGGATAGCGCTTGGCGTGCGCCACCGGGCCGCGACCGTCAACGGGCTCGCCGGTGACGTCGAAGATGCGCCCGAGAACGCCATCGCCGACCGGGACGGAAATCGGGGCGCCCGTGTCGAGCACCGCCATGCCGCGCACGAGACCTTCGGAGGAGGACATCGCGATGGTGCGGACGAGGCCTTCGCCCAGATGCTGCTGCACCTCGAGGGTCAGATGTTGCTTCTGGCCGGCGGCCGTGAAGTCGATGGTGAGGGCTTGATAGATCGCGGGGACGGTGCCCGGTGCGAATTGAACGTCAACGACGGCGCCGATGACCTGGACGATTTTACCTTGATTGCTCATGACGGAAAGAGGGGCGGTTGGGGGGATTGAAATTATTGGGAGGTGGCGGCCGCCGCGGAGATTTCGAGAATTTCCTGGGTGATCGCGGCCTGACGGGCCTTGTTGTATTCGAGGGTGAGGTCGCCGAGGAGACTGGTGGCGTTGTCCTTCGCGGTCTTCATCGCCACCATGCGCGAGCTGTGCTCGGAGGCCTTGGCGCTGAGAATGAGTTGGTGAATGAAGCGGTTGACGTAGAACGGGAGCAGCGCCTCGAGTACCGCCTGGGGACTGGGCTCGAAGAGCATGTCGCGGTCGTCCTTGTGCTGGCTGGCCTCGTCGCTGCCCGCGCGGAGCAGTTTGACGAAGTCCTGCACATTCGAGAGCGGGAGAATCGGGCGCACCAAGGGCTCTTGGATGAGCGTGTTCTTGAAACGCGGATAGATGACCTCGAGCGTATCGATCGCGCCCTCGAGGTAGAGTTTCATCATGAACTCGACGATCGGCTTCACCTCGGAGAACGCGACGCGGTCACTGACGGTGAAGTCCGCGATCATGTCCTTCCTGGCGCGACCGAGGAACTGGGCGCCCTTGCGCCCGATGGCGACAAACTTGGCCGGGGTCTTGATATCGAGGACGAGCTTGAACAGATTGGCGTTGAGCGGTCCGCAAAGCCCCTTGTCGGTCGTGACGAGGAGGATGCCGCGGGTCTTGACCTCGCGCTTGATCAGAAACGGATGGAGGGTTTCGTCGACGCGGCCGGCGAGCGCCGCGAGCATGTCGGCCATGAGGAGCGCGTAGGCGCGACCGGCGATCGCGACCTGCTGCGCCTTCTTCATCTTCGACGCCGCGACGAGCTCCATCGCCTTGGTGATCTGGCGGGTGTTCTTGACCGACTTGATGCGGCGGCGGATGTCGCGGGTGGAGGACATGCTAGAAGTTGCGGGAAGTGGAGGTGGGGAGCGGGGCGCTGGCGGAGTCGTGCGCCGGTGGCTGGTCGCGGCGGCGGCTTAGGCGGCGTAGGTGGACTTCCACTCGTCGAGGGCGATCTTGAGCCCGGCTTCGATGTCGGCGTCGAGGGCGGCCTTGGTGCGAATCTTCGTCAGGAGCTCATCCTTGCGCGTGGTGAGGAAGTCGCGGAGCGAGGCCGCGGCGGCGCCGACGTTCTTGACGTCGAGGGAGTCGTAATAGTTTTTCTGCAGCGCCCACAGCACGGCGGCCTGGACTTCGATGGAGATGGGGTTGAGCTGGGCCTGCTTGAACAGCTCGACGATGCGGGCGCCGCGCTCGAGGGTGGCTTTCGTCTTGGTGTCGAGGTCGGAACCAAACTGGGCGAAGGCCGCGAGTTCACGGAACTGGGCGAGCTCGCCCTTGAGTTTACCGCCGACCTGCTTGGTGGCCTTGATCTGCGCGGCGGAACCGACGCGAGAAACCGACAGACCCACGGACACCGCAGGGCGGATGCCTTGGTTGAAGAGATCGGTTTCGAGGAAGATCTGGCCGTCGGTGATCGAGATGACATTCGTCGGAATATAGGCCGACACGTCGCCGGCTTGCGTCTCGATGATGGGCAAAGCGGTGAGCGAGCCCTTGCCGTCGAGGCGAGCCGAGCGCTCGAGGAGACGGGAGTGCAGATAAAACACGTCGCCTGGATAGGCTTCGCGGCCGGAGGGGCGTTTCAGGATGAGCGAGATCTGGCGGTAGGCGACGGCGTGCTTGGAGAGATCATCGTAAACGATGAGCGCATCCATGCCGTTTTCCATGAACCATTCGCCGAGGGCCGCACCCGAGAAGGGGGCGAGGTATTGGTTGGCGGGATTGTCGGCGGCGGGAGCGGCGACGATGATGGTGTATTCCAGCGCCCCGGCAGCCTCGAGGGCGGTCAGGGTGCGAACGATGTTCGACTGCTTTTGGCCGACAGCGACGTAGATGGAGTAAACGGGACGGAAGCTCTTGTCGCCGGAAGCGAGACCGACCTTGTTGATGCGGCCCTGGTTGATGATCGTGTCGATGCAGATGGTCGTCTTGCCGGTGCCGCGATCGCCGATGATGAGTTCGCGCTGGCCGCGGCCGATCGGGATCATCGAATCGATCGCCATGATGCCGGTGAGGAGGGGCTGGGAAACGGATTTGCGGACGATGATGCCAGGGGCGATCTTTTCGACCGGGTAGGACTCCTTGGAATCGATCGGGCCCTTGCCGTCGACCGGGCGGCCGAGGGCGTCGACCACGCGGCCGAGCAGGGCCTTGCCCACGGGAACGGAGAGGAGCTTGCCGGTCGTCATGACCTCGTCGCCTTCCTTCAATTGGGAGACGTCGCCGAGAATGACGCAGCCGACCTCGTCTTCCTCAAGATTGAGGGCGATGCCGATGGTGCCGCCGGGGAATTGCACCATTTCGTTATACATGACGTCCGAGAGACCATCGATCTTGGCGACGCCGTCGGCGACGGTGCGGATGGTGCCGGTGTTCTTTTTGACGGCCTTGCTGGATAGCTTGGCGATCTGTTGTTCGATTTGTTCGATGACGTTGCTCATCCGGAGTGGGGTTTAAAGGGGAGGAAGTTAGACGGACGTGGAAAGTTCGGCGAGTTGGCCGGCGACAGTGGATTCGTAGACATCGGAACCGATGCGCACGCGCAGGCCGGCGAGAAGCGCGGCGTTGGGCTGGGGATGGGACGTGATGGGACGGTGATATTTTTGCGACATGGCCCCCTCGATCATCTTGAGGGTGGCTTCGGTGACCGGACCGGCGTGCTCGACGATGGCGCGGGATTTCGCGAACTCCGTCGCGATTTGCCGGTGGTAAACCTTGAGCAGCGCGAGCGCTTGGCGCGGCGCGTGTTTTTCAATCCAGCCCAGGACGCCATGGACGCGGTCGGGTGAGACGGCGCCATTCTCCAAGCTGAGCTTGAAGAGCTGCTTGGCGAGGAGGTTGGTTTTCTTGGAGGCTGCCATGTGCGCGCGTCGGTGAAATCAGAGGACCGACAGTTCCTTGGTCGCGGTCGCGTTGTAGGCGGCGCGATCGGCGTCGGTGAGTTGCTTGGCCAGCACGCGCTCGGTCGTGGTGACGACGAGTCGCGCAATCTCGCTGCGGGCCTGATCGAGCATCTTTCGGTGCGCGAGTTCGCTGGCCTGTTGGGCCCGGGCGATCATGTCGGCGGAACGCTGCAGGGCTTCGGCCTGCTGCTTGTCGGAAAGGTCTTTCGCGACGCGCCGGGCTTCGTCGATGAATTTCTGGGCCTCGAGTTGCGCCTGCTTGATGATTTGCGTGCTTTCCTGCGCGGTGGCGGCGAGCTTGGCCTGCATTTCCTCGGCGTGCTTCAGGCCGGTCTCGATCTTTTGGTTGCGCGCTTCCATCGTGGCGATGGTCGGCTTGATGCCGAATTTGTAGAGGACCACGAAGAGAATCAGGAAGCTGGCGATCTGCCAGACGACATAGTGCCACTCGATGCCGAACTTTTCGACGATGGACGGTTCGCCGGTGGTGGCAGCGGCTTCGGTAACGGCGAGCAGGAGGGGGAGCATGGCGGAGGAGGGAAAAGGGATGGCGGCGCGGCATTGCGGCGCGCGCCGCCAGTTCAAAGGATCTGCTTACTTGGCGAGGAACAGCGCGAGAATGCCGAGACCTTCGGCGAGCGCCATGCCGATGATGGCCTGGACAAGGATCTTGCCGGACGCGCCGGGATTGCGGCCGACGGACTCGGCGGCCTTGGTGCCGATCATACCGACGCCGATGGCGGCGCCAAGAAGACCGAATGCGCTGGCGATGTTGCCGGTGATTTCAGCGAGGAGGGGATACATGGTGTTGATGGTGTTGTTGGTTGCGGTGACCGCCGTGCGCACGTCGTTGGCACGCTCCCGGCGGAAAAGGGTTCAGTGATGGGCCTCGGCTCCCTCGGGGGCGTGATCATGGTCATCGCCGTGGTTGCAGATCAGGCCGACGTAAACGGCGGAGAGGAGGGTGAAAACGGTCGCTTGGATCAGGCCGACGAGCAGTTCCATGAAGTAGAAAATGGGAAAGAAGCCCGTCCCGTGCAGCAGGTTTTCCCCGCCGAAGACATTGCCAAAGAGACGAACCGAAAGGGTGAACGGGCGGATCGCGATCGAAAACACCTCAATGAAGCCGACGACCAGGAACACCAGCGAGAGAATCGGGTAGAGCCAAACAGGAGTCTCTTTCTTGTCGGCCTTGTTGCCGAAGAGATCCCAAAGAATCAGCTTCGGTCCGGCATATTTGAAAATGATGATCAGAAACGCGCCGAAGGAAACCAGCGCGAGGGCGATGGTGCTGTTGAAGTCCGCTGTGAACGGGCGGATCCACGGCTGGGTCAGGTGAAACTTGCCGTCAACGTCGTGGCCCATGCCGATGGTGCCGACGCCCGGGAGCAATCCGGACCAGTTCTGCATCAGAATGAAGATAAAGAGCGTGACGAGGAGAGGGAAGACCGCCGGGAAAGCCTTCTTGCCGACGATCGGCTCGAATAAATCGCGCAGCGCCTCAATCAGCGATTCGAAGACTGCCTGCGCCCGGCCCGGGAGCACCTTGGGATTGCCGACGGCCCAGAGGACCAGCGTGATCAGGGCGAGCGAGACCATCCAGCCCGTCACCATGCTGTTGGTGATGCGCCAGCCACCGCCGAGATCGAAAAGGACCGACGCCTTGGCATCGACCGCGGCAAACGCGGCCGGCGCCGAGGCGAGCGCAGCAATAAGACCAAAGAATTTCTTAGCGGTGAACATGAGTGTCCGATTCGTGGAGGCCTTCGGGGCAGAAGGGTTGAATAGGTAGATTTCCCCGGAAGAAACCGTCAACCCCGGAAATTTTTTTTCAATCGCGGTTCCCGGGAAATTAGCAGGGCCAAGCGATTCTCCCGGCGCCGCTAATGCTACCGGATGCTGTCCTGAATTGGAAAAACAGAGGCTTGCCCCGTTTCGGCCCAGCCCCGAAGGATAAGGCATGGACTCCGCCGCGAACGAACTGTTGCAGCGCACCGAACAACCGCACTACCCAAACGGGGAGCGCAAGTTGGCGCGGGATCCGTTCATGCAAGCGACGTGGGCGATGCTGGGGGTGGCTGGCCTGGCCCAGTTAGCTCTACTCTTGGCGCTGGACTTGATGTCCTGACCGCGACGAGCGAGTGGAAGCGAGGGGCCCGAGACTGGAAGACGGTTTCGTGTTCCAAGGGCCATTCAGCCCGGGGATCAACGGTCCAAGTGGTTAGCCGGGAAATTGTTAACTCAACTGAACGAAAGTATTCATCGTGATCGGTGCGAAAATAAAGACGAGTTCCCTCCCCTGCCCGACTCGCGATGGCGTCGAAGAAGTCCGCTTTGAGAATCCGGTGTTTATGGTGGCGGGCTTTAGGCCAGGGATCGGGAAAAAGAACCCAAACTTCGGCGAACGTCACGTCGGCGGGAAGCGCATTGAAGAACTCGCGGGCCTCCGCACGAACGAAGTGGCAGTTGAGGAGCTTGGATCGGTCGCGCTTTCTTCCGCTCCTCTCGAGTCGATCGAGAATCATGTCCACCCCGACACAGCACTTATGCGGGAACTCGGCGGCATACCGGACCAAAAAATGACCGTGACCGCAGCCGACTTCCCAGACAAACGGCTGACCTTTGGGCAACAGCGCGGCCAACGTCTCCTCGAGGGCATCGCGGCGGCGGGTTACATCGGCCAAGAATTCGGGCTTAAAGGTCACGGAAGCTAATCGGGCGGGCGATTCGCCGTGGGGCAAGCGCGAAGGCGGCGCAAACGCGCGACGCCTTCCTTATGTCCCAAGTATCCTTAATGGGCAGCTCTCATCGGGATCGGGTTGACGCCGTGGGCTGCTGGGATTCTCCCGGAGAGCGGCAAGCCGGGTTGTGGAATCCGGCGGATCAAGGTGGCGACCGTCGCACGGGCGCCGAGGGATGGGCTATCCGGGGCCGCGCGCTGCCCTTCGCGCGGACTCGATGCGAATCAGCAGAATGCTGATGTCGGCCGGGTTGACCCCACTGATCCGGCTGGCTTGGCCGAGGGTGACCGGACGCACCTGCTGAAGTTTCTGGGCGCTTTCCCGGCGCAGACCTGAAATCGCGAGATAATCCAAGTCGGCGGAAAGCTTGATGTGATCGATGTCCTGGAGCTTCGCAATCTGTCGAAGTTCACGCTCCAGATATCCCCGGTAAAAGACCCGATAGAGCACTTCCTCTCGAATCGCGCTTGATTCGGTGAGCAGTTCAGCGGGGAGGGTGGCCAGTTCCTTTTCGCGCCGAATCACGTCGCCCCACAGACCGCCGGCAGTGCGTGTTTCCTCGAGGTGTCTTTGCCAATACGAGACGCGAGATAATTTGTGCTCAATTAATAATAAGCGACTATCAGACAACAGATTGTGTGATTTTGAGTGATGGAGCAATCGCAGCTCGGCGCTCCCGTGGTTGAGCAAGAGGCGGTACTCAGCTCGGCTCGTAAACATGCGGTAGGGTTCGGTGGTTCCCTTTGTCACCAGGTCATCAATCAACACGCCGATGTAGGCTTCGTGGCGTCCCAACACCAGCGGCTCCTCTCCCCTCACCTTTTGCACCGCATTGATGCCGGCCAGCAGGCCTTGGGCGGCCGCCTCTTCATAGCCCGAAGTGCCGTTGATCTGACCAGCAAAAAACAGATTCTCCACCTTGCGCGATTCAAGGGAGGGGAAGAGTTGTTGGGGCGGAGCGAAGTCGTATTCAACCGCGTAAGCCGGACGCAACAACACCGCCTGCTCAAGGCCGGGAATACTGTGCACGAGATCCAGCTGGACCGAAAACGGCAAGCTCGTCGAAAGGCCGTTGATATAATACTCGTTGGTATTCCGACCTTCCGGTTCGAGATAGAGCATGTGCCGGGGCTTGTCGGCAAAGCGCACGAACTTGTCCTCAATACTTG
>JAUXOH010000091.1 GCA_030682505.1 Candidatus Didemnitutus sp.
TTACCGCTTGGAGCGCGCCAGTTCGCCGGCGCGCTCGTATTGGCGACGAAAGTTATTGGCCAATTCGTTCGCGATCATGATTTCATCCACCTTGTTTTTCGAAGTCAGGGCCTGGCGGATCCGTCCCTGCACATGGTCGTAACTGACCGCCGACAAATCTCCCATGATTGCGAGGGCGTCTGCGGGCATGCCGGCTTTGATTATCGCCCGCCACGCCTTGACGAGTTCCGGATGGGTATCGAGGCACATCACGCGGATGACAAATGCCATCGACCGGAAGGTGTCGCCGCTCGTCCACGTTTGGTTGTAGATCAGCGGATTATCCCCCTCGTAAGGCATGACTTCCGGGTCCGACCGACGGGCCGTCCACTCGGTGTGTTGATAGAAATCACGGCGGATCGGCAAACGGCGCAGCGCAAAGCGGACCGGTCCATCCTCTGCGCCAACTTTGAAGTTCCACAATTTCTGTCCTTCCATCGAAAGCACATACTCGATGAAGGCGGCGCCGACTTCGCGATTGGGCGCACCCCGCATCAACGCGATCGGATCGGGCGACAGCACCGTGCCATCGGGCGGAGAGAAGTAGCCGAGTCTTTTTTGGCCACTGCGCTGGCTGGCGCTCTCTTCCTGATACCGTCCATAGAAATCAATGCACATGCCGACCGCCGAGTTTCCGTGCAGCACGTCGATCGGCGGTTTCTGGGACGAGTCGGTGAAATAGCGCGCGTTGGCGCCAACCCGCTGCAACACACTGAGCCCCCTCTCCCAACCGGCCCGCACCGCTTGGGCCTCGAGCTCTTGGCGGGGTTTACCCGTTTCGCGAGCCAAGCGGTCCCACTCGCGGTAGATTTGTTGCTGAATGACATTCTCAAAGGCCTTCGCGATTGAGCTGCTCTTGGTCGGGTCGCACAGCGCCACTTCGCTCTCGTAAAGAGGATCAGCAATGTCTTCCCACTGGCGCGGCGGTTCGGTGATCCCGAGCCGTTTCAGCGAATCGTAGTTGTAGAGCATGCCGTAACTGCTGAGCACGGCCCCGAGCCAGCGGCCTTGCTTGTCTAGGTAGGGTTCACCCGTGAATTCCATGGGAATGACGGCGTCATTGAACCACTCGGGGTGCTTCGCCATGATGCCCGAATCAACGATTCGTCCGGCATTCGCCTGGCGAATGAAATCAAAACTGCCCCCCCCGAAGAAAATATCGATCCCGCAGCCAACGTTCGAATCGAGAAAGGCCTGGCGCGCCTCGCGGGCAATCGGCGAAGCGTCCTTGGGCAGCCGGTGGTTCGCAAAAGCCGCTTGCACGTCGATGCTCCAATCCTTCCCCATGCTTTTCGACCAGTAATGCTGGAAGGAAGAAATGTATTCGGATTCGAGAAACCGGGTGAATTCGCTCGTGCCGCCAATCACCCGCCAATCGATGACGACCGTGCGGCCGGTCTGGGCGTGATACCATTCCGCGAAACCGTGCGTATACTCGTGGCGAATCGCCTCGTTGTGCGGCGTGATGATCACGACCGTTTCGTCCGCTTTGCCCAGCGACGGACGTTTGGTGCGCAGCACAAAGGGCAGCGCGACCACGATCACCAAGGCAAGAATGATGACGTAACGCTTCATTAGCTGGAACCCGTCCTCACGACGTGAGCACGATCACATCCTCCGGCGCCACGGTCGCATAGAGCTCGCCGCGCGCGGAGCCGTCGGCGAAGCGCGGGTTGCGCTCGAAGATCTTCAATTTGGTGGCGTTGTTCGACGTCACAAAATCGTATTGGGCGACCTCCCCGAGGTAAATCGAATCACCGATCCGGCCGCGCACCGCATTGCGTTGTTCGAAGTCCCGGTGCAATTCCCAGCACTCCGGCCGGATGGAGACCGTCACGTCGTCCCCCACCGCCGGCAGGTTGCGGGGATCGCCGAAGATGCCATCAAACCTGCCGATCGGTGTCTCCACCGTGACGAACTCGCCGACAATGCCGCGCACTTTGCCGGGCAGAAAGTCCGCTTCCCCGATGAAATTGGCCACGATCTTGCGAATCGGACGTTTGTAGACCTCACGCGGGGTGCCGACCTGGAGGATGTGCCCGTGGTCGAGAATCGCCATCCGGTCGGCAATCGAAAGCGCCTCCTTTTGGTCGTGGGTGACGTAAACCGTCGTGAGTTTGAACTCCTTGCAGACGCGCCGGATCTCCGTGCGCATTTCCAGACGCAACTTCGCGTCGAGATTGGACAGGGGCTCGTCGAGCAAAAGGCAGCGCGGTCGAATCACGAGCGCGCGAGCCAGCGCGATGCGCTGCTGTTGTCCGCCGGACAGCATGTTGGGTTTGCGATCCGCGTATTGCCCCATCCGCACAGAGTCGAGTGCCTCGCCCACCCGTTGCTTGATCTCAGTCGCCGGAACTTTTCTTTCGTGCAAGCCGAAGGCGACATTTTCCGCCACCGACATGTGCGGCCACAGCGCATAACTTTGAAACATCATGCCGGTGTTCCGCTTATGCGGCTCGAGCCGGGTGACATCTTCGTCGCCAAACGAGATCTTGCCCTGCTCGGGGATGTAGAAACCCGCCAGACTGCGCAAGAGCGTGGTCTTGCCGCATCCACTGGGACCGAGCAAAAAGAAGAGCTCGCCGGGTCGAATCGTCAGGTCAAGTTCGTGCAGCGCCACAACATTGCCGAATCGCTTGGTGAGTTGGTGGACCTGAATGGAAATCATCGGTTGGGCGCGTCGCGGTCAGGCAACCGGTCGCCTTTAGTGAAGTCATAAAGAAAGGCTACCGTTCTCTGATTGTAACAGTTGCCAATGTCCGGGGGATGCGAAATAAAAATTTCATGGCCAAGAAAACTCCGATTCCTGAGCTCAAACACCTCGATCACGTGCTGGTCAGCGAAACGGCGATCAAGCGCCGCATCGGGGTCCTGGCCGAACAAATCAACCGCACGTATCGTGGC
>JAUXOH010000093.1 GCA_030682505.1 Candidatus Didemnitutus sp.
CAGTCTGAGTAGCCATCCACGCAGAATGGGACCTGCTCGCTCCGGCCAAACTCAAAATGCGTCACACCCTCCGCGGTCGCCAATCCACTGAATCGTTCTATGTTACAGAACTTCATTAACCGTTATTCCGGACAGCCGTGAGTCGCGATGAAAACTAATCATTCAGCATCAACTTATGTTCCGGCGCTGGGATACCATTGGCTGACGCCCTGCTACGATCTTGTCGTCGGCGCCACCACCCGCGAACGCACTTTCAAGCAAGCTCTGCTCCGTCAAGCTGCGGTTGAGTCAGGACACCGCGTCCTCGATCTGGCCTGCGGCACAGGCACCCTCGCGCTTTGGATCAAGCAAACGGTTCCCTCAGCGGAGGTGACCGGAGCCGATGGCGATCCCCGTATACTGGCCCTGGCGCGAGAGAAATCCGCCCGGGCCGGCCGAGCGGTGCGGTTTGATCAGGCCCTGTCCTTCAATCTGCCATACGCCGACCGACAGTTTGACCGCGTGGTCTCAAGTTTGTTTTTCCATCATTTGGTGGAGGAAGACAAGCTACGCACTCTGCGCGAGTTGTTCCGCGTCCTCAAGCCCCGCGGCGAACTGCATATCGCAGATTGGGGCAGACCGACCAACCCGATCATGCGCGTCCTGTCCCTCTCCATCCGGTTTTTGGACGGCTTTGCGGTTACGCGCGACAATGTCAATGGGCGGTTACCGGAGAGGGTTCGCGCGGCCGGGTTCGTCGATGTGCGAGAAGGCGAGAGTTTCGACACGATCTTCGGCACGCTGACGCTGCATCGGGCGAGGAAGCCGTGAAATATCGCTACGACCGCGCATCTTTCGCGCGCGCACTCCACCGGCAAAAAGCATCGTCACGGTCGCTCTGCCTGCACCCGACCAGCCTGTCCGCATGGATCTGGCGCGGCAGGACGTGCAGCAGGCGTTGACCGACGGATGAAGTCGCCCAGCCGACGCACGGGAAAAATCGGCGCGGCTGGGTTGTAAGATTCCACCGCGGCGCACGTCTGCGGGATGAAACCGCTTCATCCCATGCCGAAATCCGCCGTCCGTTCGCCTTCCCTCGCCGCGACTGGTTATCCGCGCGAACACCTCCTCCTGCGCGCTGTTCTCCCCGTCGCGCTGGCCATTTACTTCTTTCTCCACCATGATGCCCCGCGTTCGGATACCCTCTCTCCACGCGGGCCGGCCTCCGCCGAATCCGTCCAGCCATGAATCACACCCCTCCCTCCTGCCCCGCGTCGGCCGAGCCCGTTTACATGGGCCTGCCCCATGAGCGCTATCTCCGGCCGAAGCTTTATGTCGCGACGGCACTCACCCTCCCGGTGCTGGCGCTCGCGATGGGCGAGATGATCTGGCCGGGGCTCGCCAGCTGGGTTTCCCCGTCGGTTTCCGGCTGGGTGCAGCTGGTCCTGACCACCCCTGTGTTTTTCTGGTGCGGCGCGCCCTTCATTCAGCGCTGGTGGAAGTCGCTGCGCGAGCGCGACCCGAACATGTTCACGCTCACCGTCACCGGCACCGGCGCGGCCTACTTCTACAGCGTCGCCGCCGTTTTGCTCTGGCGCTACTTCCCCGAGGAATACCGCACGCACCACGGTGTGCCGCTCTATTTCGAAGCGGCGGCCTTCATCACGACCGTGGTCTTGCTGGGACAGATCATTGAGCAACGCGCCCACGCGCGCACCGACGCGGCCATCCGCGCCTTGATGGACCTCGCGCCCAAGATCGCCCACCGCGTGCGCGCCGACGGCACCGAGGAGGACGTCGCGGTCGATCAAGTGCAGCCCGGCGACCAATTGCGCGTGCGCCCCGGCGAAAATCTTCCCGTGGACGGCGTGCTCATGCACCAAACCGCCGAGATCGACGAATCGATGCTCACGGGCGAACCGTTGCCCGTCGTGAAAAAATCCGGCGACAAAGTCAGCGCTGGCACGCTCAACACTACGGGCTCATTCCTCTACCACGCCGAACGCGTCGGAGCCGACACGCTGCTCGCGCAGATTGTCCGCCTCGTCGAGCAAGCCACCGAAAGCGAACCGCCGATCGCACGGCTCGCCGACCGCGTGTCCGCGTGGTTTTTCCCCATCGTACTGGTCATCGCGGGTTCGTCCTTCGCCGCCTGGACGTTATTGGCCTCCGAACGGGGTTGGCTGTTCGGACTGATGAGCGCGGTCTCGGTCTTGATCATCGCCTGCCCCTGCGCACTGGGTCTCGCGACGCCGGTCTCGCTCGTCACCGGCATCGGACGCGGGGCGCAAGCGGGCGTGCTCGTCAAGGACGCGGCCGCCCTTGAAGCGCTGTCCGATGCGACCACGATCTTGATCGACAAGACCGGCACGCTCACCGCCGGTCGGCCCAGCGTGGTGGCAGTGCAAACCGGGAACAATTTCACGGAAACGGACGTGTTGCGACTGGCCGCCGCGGCGGAGTCATTCAGCGAGCATCCCCTCGCTCGCGCCATCGTGGCCGCCGCGAAGTCCCGTTCGCTCAGCCTGCCCACGGCGGAGGATTTTGTCGCCGAACCGGGTGCGGGCGTTCGCGCGAAAGTTGAAGGTCAGACGGTGGAAATTGGTCGGGCTGACGCCGACACGTACTTGGCCGCTCATCCGTCGGCAACGTTGGTGGCCGTCACGATTGACGGTCGAGCGGCCGGGCTCATTGCCTTGGCCGACCAGATCAAGCCGACCACTCCCGCCGCCATCGCCGAGCTGCAAAGGCTCGGACTCAAGATCTACATGGTGACGGGTGATCGCACGGCCGCGGCCAGCGC
>JAUXOH010000355.1 GCA_030682505.1 Candidatus Didemnitutus sp.
GGTCAGCCCCGTCGCCCGTAATAGGCGGCGGTGGCGAGGACACCGAAAAGCCACGTCGGCGCGTTCACCGGCAGTTGGTGAAACGGCATCCGGTAATGGTGCATCGCCCAGATCACGAGCCCGTGCTTGATCGCGATCAGCACCCAGCAGATTAAAATGAAACGCTCCACCCGCGGATTGCGCGGCTCGGGCGCGCGCTGGACCTCCACCGTCGCGATTGGTCGCGGTGCGCGATGAGCGGAATCGAACAGGTTGGCGAATGCCATGCCGTCAACCTATGCGGCCGGCCCCAAAAGAAAAGAGCGGGGAATCCCGCTCAGGCGCCTGCCGGGGTGAACGAACCGTAGATGGCCACCCAGTGACACGCACTGCCGGCGAGCACGAAGACGTGCCAAACCGCGTGGTGATAGGGCAGCCGGTCCCACGCAAAGAAGATGGTTCCCGCCGTATAACATCCGCCCCCGGCGAGCAGAAGTTGCAGGCTCTCGACCGGCATGGCGCGTGCCATCGGCGGGATGATCAGTAATGCCAGCCAGCCCAGCACGAGGTAAAAGGACGTCGACGCCGCCCGTGAGCGCCAGGGAAACCGATGAAACACCGCGAGGGCCGCGCCGCATCCGCACAGCAGCCACACGGCGGCCAGCATGGCCAAACCCAACGGCGTGCGCAGGTGCACGAGGACGAACGGGGTGTAGGTCCCGGCGATGAGCAGAAAGATCCCGGCGTAATCGAGTTGGAGAAAACGGTGCTTCCACCGGCGATTGGTTAGCCCGTGATACAGGGCCGAGGCCGAGTAAAGCAAACAGAGCGACAAACCGAACACCGTGGCCGCCAGCGTCAGTGCGAAATTGCCCTGTGGCGCGACGACGCGGAGCAAGCCGATCAGAGCCCCCACGCTGAGCACCGCGCCCAACGCGTGGGTCACGGTGTTGGCGTTCTCTTCCCGTTGCGAACGCGCGGCCGCCGCATGCGGCGGACAAAAGGCGAGCGGGGCAAACGTGGCGGATGGCATGGCGGAAGCTGGGTCACCCAAAACATCGGACCGCCCGCGGGGATCCTGAGCTCCGTCCGCCCGGCCTCGCAGGGATATTAGAAAACCTCCTTCTGCGCCGCCCGACCCCGCCGGATTAGCCCGTCCACTTCGTCCGCAATTTTCGGAGGGAATGACATCTATTACGGGTCATTCCCCCGCGCGCTCAATGGCGCGGTGCGGGGTTCTTGCGGAATACCCAGCGGCAATAGAGCAACTCGCGCCGTTGGAAACCCTGGTAGATTTTGCCCTCACTCAACCCGGCAAATTCGCCGAACAAGGCGCGCAGGCGCGGAGGGACGATCCCGTCGATCAACTGGCGCTTGCGGGCTTCATCGGCCGCGAGGGCGGCGAGGACGCGGTCGGTAAGATCGACCCGTTCGATCAACTGCCAACCCGCCACAGTGGCGAGCGTGGCGTCGAGCCTTTCGAGCTCCGCCACGTGGCGAAAGTCGGTGTAGGCAAAATGGCCGCCCGGGCGCAGCACCCGCACCGCTTCGCGAAAGAACTTCCCCACCTCGCCGTAACAGTGACTGCTCTCGACGTTGACGACCACATCGCACGATGCGTTCGCCAGTGGCAGGTTTTCCGCATCGCCGGCAAGAAATTCGAGGTTGGCGATCCCGGCGTGACGCGTGCGACAGAACGCGACGGCATCGGGAGAGAAGTCCACGCCGATATACCGCGTCGGTTGCTGCGTGCGGGCGAGATAGCTGGCACCGCCGCCGCGGCCCGAGCCGACTTCAACCACGTCGCGGCCGGCCAAACCGACGGACGCGACCGTTTGTTGGTAGAGTTGAATGCAGGTGCGATCCGGTTCGTCGGTGGAGGAGAGAGCAAGCGGTTCGGCGCCGATCTCGGGCACGCACCCGTAGTTCATGAAAGTCCAGTCGCGTTGCGTGAACTGCCGGGCGAGGCGTCCATACCACCAGCGCCAGATCAGCCGCCGGAGAAGCGGCGAGTTTTCGAGCAGCCAGACGGCGGTCGAGAGCAGCATCCCCGCAGCGTGCGCTCATCCCGGGTTGGCGCGATGCGGAAATCGCGGGCGGTGGCGTCAACGCAAGCGCGCGCAGGGGCGGTGTCGCGGGCAAGTGACGAGGTGGTCATTGACCATGCCGGTGGCCTGCATGAACGCGTAGCAAATCGTGGTGCCGATGAACTTGAAGCCGCGGCGCTTGAGGTCCTTGCTCAGCGCGTCGGATTCGGCGGTGCGGGTGGGAATTTCGTCGTGGCGCACGAAGCGGTGTTGGATGGGCGACCCGCCGACAAAGCCCCAGCAATAGCGGTCGAAGGAACCGAACTCGGCCTGCACCGCCAGGAAGGCGCGGGCGTTGAGCGGGGCGGATTGAATCTTGAGCCGGTTGCGCACGATGCCCGGGTCGAGGAGCAGGGCCGCGAGTTTTTTGGCCTCGAAGCGCGCCACCGTGGCGGGGTCGAAATTGGCGAACGCGCGGCGATAGTTTTCCCGCTTCCGCAGGATCGTGGTCCAGCTGAGACCGGCTTGCGCACCCTCGAGCATCAGCAGCTCGAACCGATGGCGATCATCGTGCGACGGCACCCCCCATTCGGTGTCGTGGTAGTCGTGGTTGATTTCGGCCTTAGCCCAGGGACAGCGATTCTTCATGCGCGGCTGGGAGCAGAGTGAAATGACCGCGTGATGTCAGCAGGGAAGAAGTTGCGCAGCAGTTGGTTTTCTTTGCGCGCGCGAAGTGCACACTCGCTATCGCGGGCCCCGCCTGCACGCTGGCGCAAACCCTACCCTGAAACTATGGCTTTAATTCAGCTGTCGGAGGAACAGGTGCGGACGTGGACCCGCGCCGAAAAAGACAAATGGTGGTTCGAGAACGTTTATCGCGGCGACATGCCGCAATTGACGATCCGTTCGGCGCTCACGGGATTTTTTCTCGGCGGAGTGCTGGCGGCGACCGCCCTCTACATCGGAGGCAAGACGGGCATCGGCATCGGCGTGGGCCTGACCTCAGTGATTCTCGCCTTCGGGATGTTCCGGGTGATGGCGAACACCGGGCTGATCAAGGATTTCACCATCCTCGAGAACAACTGCACCCAGTCCATCGCGACGGCGGCGGGCTACATGATCATGCCGATGATCTCGAGCCTCGCGGCCTACATGCTGGTCACGGGTCACATCGTGCCGTGGTGGCAGCTGATTTTGTGGAACGCCGTCATCTCCATTCTGGGGGTGTTGCTCGCCTTCCCGATGAAGCGGCGCTTCATCAATGAGGAACAGCTCCCTTTTCCCGAGGGCCGGGCGGCGGGCGTGGTGCTCGACGCCCTCTATACGGGCGATGCCTCTTCCGGCATGTTTAAGGCGAAGCTGCTCGCGGTCGTCGGCGTCTTCACCGGCCTTTACCAGTTCATCGCCAGCGATGGCTGGATGAAGCTGCTGCAATTCAAGATTCTGCGGATGGACAAGTGGGCCGGGATGACCGAACCGTGGCATTTTCAGGAAACGATTGACCTCTATTACTATGCGTTCGCGGCCAAGTACCAGTGGTGGATCCCGAAGATCATGGGTACCGACACCCGCCAGCTTGGGCTGCGCCTGACGCTTGATGCGGCCATGCTCGGCGTCGGCGGTCTGATGGGCATCCGGGTGGCCACCAGCTGCGTGCTGGGAGCGGCCATCAATTTCGTGGTGCTCGCCCCAATCATGATCCAGCTCGGCGACATCAAGGAATACCTGAACCCGGCCGGCGTCCTGGTCAAAATCTCCCGCGCCGAGATCGTGAACCAGTGGGCCCTTTGGTGGGGCGTCACAATGATGGTGGTCGGCTCGATGGTCAGCCTGTTCAGCAAACCGGAGATGCTGATCGGTGGCTTCAAGAAGTTCTTCGCGAAGAAGGAGGAGACGATTCCGGACAGCCATGACGTGCTCGCGCACATCGAGCTGCCGCTCTGGATGTCGTGGGTTGGCGTACCGATCTTCAGTTTTCTCGGTGCGTGGCTGACGCATGCTTTTTTTGGTGTGCCGTGGCTGATGTCCTTTATCGCCCTGCCGCTGATTTTCATCCTCACGGTGATCTGCACCAACGCCATGGCGCTCACGTCGTGGACGCCCACGGGCTCCTTGTCAAAGATCACGCAGTTCACCATGGGCGCGATCGATCGCGCCAATCCGGCGAACAACCTCATTCCCGCCGGCATGACCGCGGAAATCGCCTCCAACGCCGCCAACCTGCTCTCCGACATCAAGCCCGGCTACATGCTCGGCGCCAAACCCCGCCAGCAGGCGATCGGGCATGTCATCGGCATCTTTTCCGGCGGTTTGGCGAGTGTGCCGCTGTTTTTCCTGCTGTTTTTGCCCCCCAATGCCGACGGCGTGCGCTCGACCAGCACGCTTGTCTCCGAGGCGTTCCCCATGCCCGCGGCGATGCAGTGGAAGGGCGTGGCGGACCTGATCACCAACGGTCTGACCAGCCTGCCGACTTCCGCCCTGATCTCGATGGCCGTGGCCGCGGTGGCGGCGCTGGCCTTCGAGGTGCTCCGCATCAAGACCAAGGGGCGCTTCCCTATCTCCGCGGTCTCCGTGGGTCTCGGCGTCGTGTTGCCTCCGGCGTCGTGCTTTGCGATGTGGGTGGGGGCGATGATTTTTTGGTGGAAGGCCCGCCAGACGCACGCTCCGGGCACACGCGGTTATGCCCTCTGGGTCGACGGCATGGAACCCATCTGCGCTGGACTCATCTCCGGGGCCGCCCTGATCGGCATCGGCAATGCCATTGTCAACGTGCTGATGAACTGACGGCCGCGGCGCCCGTCCAGCCCTTACGTTCCGGCCCGCGCCTCTTGGCGCGGGCTGTTTATTTTACCCGCGCCGCCGGAAAGAGGCTCTTTATCACCTCGCGCGCCATCTCATCGGACGACTTCTTCGTCACCCCGGGTCGGAAATACCGCGCGCTGGCCAGGATCCGATGGTAGTCCTTCGCGGGACGCACGGTGGCGGTCAATTCGATCAAGTAGGGCCGGAAATCCCACGTTTCCCGCGCGTCAAAGGTCACAATCAGCTCTGCGGTGGGCGGCATCATCGTCAGCGGGCCGCTTTTCGCCTCATAGCCGAGGGCTCGCAGCTCGGCGACCAGCGCGCGGTCAATGCCGAGGTTGTCGTTCAGCCGTTGTTCTACAAAAATCTGCCGATGGTCCGCCAGCTTGCCCGTGCCCGAGCGCGTCAGTTGCGCACAACCAGCGGCAAAGAAGACGGCGGAGGCAACCGCCAGAGGAGCGAAGAATTTCATCGGCAACACAGACAGGCAGGTTGGCGCTTGGTTCGCAATCGCGAGGTTTCGGCGTTGCCGACCTTCACACGGCCCTCCTAACTTGTCCGTCTTATGGGACGCCAATGGCTGCACGCGAAACGCGCGATTGTTAACCTCAAGAAGGGTCAGTTTGTCGGCAAATTGGTGAAGGAAATCACCGTGGCCGCCAAGCTGGGCGGCGCCGACCCCGGCGCCAACGCCCGGTTGTTCACCGCGCTCGAGAAAGCGCGCAAGGCGAGCGTGACGCGCGATGCCATCGAACGGGCGGTCGCCAAGGGTGCGGGCACCGGCGGCGAAAAAAGCCAACTCGACCACATTGTCTACGAGGGCTACGCCCCGCACAAAGTGCCGCTGATCGTCGAAGTTTACACCGACAATCACAACCGCACGGCCAGTGATATCCGGGTGCTCTTCAAGAAGGGCGTGCTCGGCGGCGCCGGGAGCAACAAGTTCCTCTTCGATCATGTCGGTTTGGTTGAAGCCCATACGCCAGACGTCGCCACCGACCTGGAAGCGGTGGCGATCGAAGCCGGCGCAAATGACTTCGAAGCCGTCACGCATCAACAGAATGACGACGTGCCCGAAGGGGCAGCCGGGGCGCGGTTCATCACCGAACGCGCCGAGGTGCACAACGTCACCACGTGGTTGAAGCAGAATGGCTGGAGTGTGGTGACCGCGGAAATCGGCTACCTCGCCAAGCAGTTTCCCAACCTCGACGAGGCGCAACGCGCCGAAGTCGGTGAATTCCTCCAAGAAATCGAAGACCACGACGACGTGCAGCGCGTCTGGGCGGCGCTCAAGTGACCCCGTGATCCAGTTTATCGATGGTTTGCACCTCGGGCGGCCGCAAGTAATCGGCACCGGCGTCCTCGGCACCGACCAGCTGGCCCTGTTCGATTGCGGACCGGAATCGGTCGTCAACGAAACCGTCGCGGCCCTGCGCCGGCTGGGCCTCCGGCCGGAAAACGTGACCCATGTCTTCGTCACGCACATCCATTTTGACCACGCGGGCGCCGCCTGGCGCTGGGCGGTGGACTATGGCGCCACGATTTGCGTGCATCCGTTCGGCGCGCCCCATCTGGCCGATCCCACCAAGCTCCTGGCGAGTGCCACGCAGATTTTTGGCGATCAAATGGGTCGTTTGTGGGGCGAAATGCGCGCGGTGCCGGTCGAAAAACTGCGCGTCATCGCCGACGGCGAGGAAATCGCGGCCGGCGGCTCGGTGGTGCGCGCGTTGGACACGCCCGGACACGCCCGCCACCACCATGCCTGGTGGATTGAAGCGGAGCGCACCGTGTTCGCGGGTGATGTGATGGGCGTCAGCATCAACGGCGGACCCTGTCTGCCGCCTTGTCCGCCGCCCGACATCAACGTTGAGCAATGGCTGGCCTCGTTGAACAAGCTGATGGAGTTGCGGCCGGCGCGCGCATTTATCACGCACTTTGGTGAACTCGATCATCCCGCAAAACGCCTGAATGAGCTCGCCGAAAGGCTCTTGGATTGGGCGGAATGGATCGCGGAAGAGCTGAAGATTGGAATGTCCGAAGAAAAAATAATTTCACTTTTTGAGCAAAGAGTGTGGTCGGAACTGAAATCCGCGGGCCTTTCGGATGAGGCGGTGGAGACCTACGAACAGGCCGATCCGGCGGCGATGAGTGTCGGTGGACTCGCGCGTTACTGGCGAAAATTTCGTCCGGACGCGCTGCGCTAAGCCGGCAGTGACAGGGGAGCGGTGGCGACGCACACCGCGTCGGCCGGAAAAGACGGAAAATGAATTTCCCCTCTGAGAATCGACGGATTTCGAACAAAAAAATCTCGGGCGATCAAATCGTCGGGCACAAAAAAAACGCCGGCTCCGAAGAGCCGGCGGAGTTGTTGGAAGAAAGACCCGTGAGGGTTACTTCTTCTTCTTGCCGGCTTTC
>JAUXOH010000114.1 GCA_030682505.1 Candidatus Didemnitutus sp.
GGAAGCACAATCCCGAGTTCACCATGCTCGAGGTTTACCAGGCCTATTCGGATTTCCAAGGCATGATGGACCTGATCAAGGCGATCTTCACCGAGCTGTGCCGCGACGTGATCGGCGCCTTCGAGATCAAGCACGCGGCGAGCGGCGAAATAATCAACTTCGCCGGCGACTGGCGCTCCGTGCGGTATTTCGCCCTGATCGACGAGGCGGTCGGATTCAAACTGAGTGCGTTGCGGGAGACGCCCGACTACCGCGTGAGGGCGACCGCGGCCGCGCAGGCGCTCGGACTCGAAGTGCACGAGGGCTGGCAGACGTTCGAGGTCGTGAACGAAATCTTTTCCAAGAAGATCGAGCCGACCTTGATCCAGCCGACGTTCGTCACGCACCTGCCGAAGGAGTTGTGCCCGCTGGCGAAATTGAATCTCGAGGACGCGGGCCTGATCGATGTGTTCGAGTTGTGCATCGGTGGCATGGAAGTCGCGCCGGCCTACTCGGAGCAGAACGACCCGTTCGTGCAGCGCCAGATGTTCGAGCAGCAGGTCGGCGACGACCAGCAGAAGATGGACACCGATTTCCTTCTCGCGCTGGAGCATGGCATGCCGCCGGCCGGCGGCATGGGCGTCGGCATCGATCGCCTGTGCATTCTCCTCACCGGGGCGGAAAGCATCCGCGATGTCATTTTGTTCCCGTCCATGCGACCGAGCGTTGAAAAATGAACCACCGAGGCCCAGCGAGCATCCCGACAGGAGCGAACTCCGTTTCGACCCGGTGCCCGGCGCGACGCTGAGGTTTTGACCCATGCCCTGGCCCGTCTATCTCGCCCTCAAGCAACTGTTCCCGACGGGGCGGATCTCGTTTTTCACGCTGGTCTCGATCCTCGGCGTCGGCCTCGGCGTGGCGTTGATGCTCGTTTCGACCAGCGTGATGGGTGGGTTCGGTCATCAGATCGAGCGGATGATCATCGATACGCAGGGCGAGGTGCAGGTGCGCGCCCGGACTTCGATTGATCAAGCGACCGCGCTCCTGGTGGAACAGGCCTTGGCCAAGTCGCCCGATGTGGCGGCCTCTGCGCCGTATGCCGCAGGCGTGGTGATGCTGGAATACGCACAGCGCCCGGCGTTTCCCACCATCACGGGCTTCCAGCCGGAGCGGATGAAGGACGTCATCCCGTTGCAGCGTTATCTGTTCAGCGGCTCCTACGATGATCTCGATGATGACTCGGTGATCCTCAGTTCCCTCCTCGCGCGTTCGCTGGGCGTGCGGGTGGGGGACTCGGTGAGCATCTATTCGCCGTTGATGATGGATCGCTTGAAGCGCGAGGAGATGATGCTGCCGCGGGACGTGAAAGTCGTCGGTATTTTCCAGATCGGTCATCAACAACTCGACAGCTCCACGGTGCTTTGCTCGGTGCGCCTGATGCAGGACCTCTACGGGCTGGGCAGCATGGTGCATGGCTACAACGTCCGCCTCAAACCCGGGGTCGACGCCTATCGTGCGGCGGCGCTCCTGAATGGCGTGCTGCCGGCCCCGACCTTCGCGCAGACGTGGTTCGAGAGCAACGCGGACTTCCAGGCGGTGCTCAGCTTTGAGCGGAACATGATTTTTTTCCTCCTCACCTTCATCATCATCGTCGCGGCTTTTTCGATCACGAGTTCGCTCCTGATGTCGGTGGTGCGGAAGACGCGGGAGATCGGTCTGCTCGCGGCCATGGGCGGCAAGGCCCGGGACGTCGCCCTTTGTTTTTGCACGCAGGGCCTCGTGATCGGCGCGGCCGGGATCGCGGTCGGACTCGGCCTGGGTTTCGCGCTGCTGCAATGGCGCGACGGACTCGTGCAACTGATCGCGCGATTCACGATGGGCGAGGAAGCCTTCGTGAAGTTTTATCAATTCAGCTCCCTGCCAGCGCACACGCAGTCAAAGGACGTGCTCATCATTGTAGTTTTTTCGCTCGTGGCGGCGACGCTCGCCGGACTGATTCCCGCGTGGCGGGCGGCGCGGCTCAAACCCGTGGAGGCGTTGCGCAGTGAGTAGCCCGCCCCCCATTCTGCGGGCCGCCGGCTTGCGCAAGAGTTACCGCAGCGGTGATGCGATGCTCGAGGTCCTGCGCGGCGTGGATCTGGCGGTCGCGCCGGGTGAGAGTGTCAGCATTCGCGGCGAATCCGGCTCGGGCAAGAGCACGCTGTTGAATCTCCTGTCCGGACTCGATCGGCCCGACGCGGGCGAACTGTGGTGGGGCCACGAGGCGACGGCGCAGCTGTCGCTCGGTGAGCTGACCGCGCGGCGCGGGCGTTATCTCGGCCTGGTGTTTCAGGCGTATTATCTGATTCCGGAAATCGACGCGCTGGCCAACGTGCTGATGGGAGCGCGCATGCTCGGACGTCCCGGCCAGGTGGAGAGCCAGCGGGCGCAAGCCCTGCTCAAGCGCGTGGGCCTCGCGGAACGGGCCGCGCACACTCCGGCGCATCTTTCGGGCGGCGAGCGTCAACGCGTGGCCGTGGCGCGGGCCTTGATGAACAAACCCGCGGTCATCCTCGCGGATGAGCCCACCGGCAACCTCGACGAGCGCACGGGGGAGGAAGTGATCAATTTGCTGCTCGAAGTATGCGCCGAGGAAAAGACAGCTCTGGTGCTGGTGACGCACAATGTGGCGCACGCCCGGCGCACGGGGCGTCAGCTGCTGTTGCAAACCGGCCGGTTTGTTTGAGACCCGGCAGCGCGGGCTTGCCCGCAGCGGCGCGTAGCATAGGAGTGGGGCATGACTCTGCCCTTCGGATTACCCCTCCGCTCGCTCTTGGTCCTGCTGGTTGGCTGCGCTGCCGTCGTCAGTCGCGCGCAAGCCGGCGACCCGGGCATGAATCGCGTCGCCGAATCCTACGTGAAACTCGTGCTCGCGGTCGGGTTGCATGATGGCGACTACGTTGATGCCTATTACGGACCGGCGGAGTGGAAAACGGAGGTGGCGGGCGAGAAACCCGCCTTGCCTTTGATTCGGGAGCGGGCGGCGGAATTGCGGGCAAGCCTGGCGGCGATGGATGTTTCCGGCGGCGAAGCGTTGAGTCGCATGCGGCACAAGTTTCTCGACCGGCAACTGGCGGCGTTGGAAGCCCGGGTGGCCATGCTCGCCGGGACCAAGTTTACTTTCGATGAGGAATCGGAGCGACTCTACGACGCCGTGGCGCCGACGCGCACCGAAGCATACTTTCAGGACCTGCTGGTGCAGCTCGATCAGGCCCTGCCCGGGTCCGGCACCGTGACCGAGCGCTTGGAGGCGTTTCGCCGGGATTTTGTCATCCCGGCCGACAAGATTGACCCCGTTTTTCAGGCGGCGATTGCCGAGGCGCGGAAGCGCACGGGCCTCCATCTGGCGTTGCCGGCCGGGGAAAATTTCACGGTGGAGTATGTGACCGACAAACCGTGGAGCGCCTACAACTGGTATCAGGGCAATTTCCAGAGCCTCATCCAGGTGAACACGAGCCTGCCGATCTACATCGAGCGCGCGATCGATCTCGCCTGTCACGAAGGCTACCCCGGGCACCATGTCTTCAATGTGCTGCTGGAGAAAAATCTCGTGCGCGACCGGGGCTGGGTGGAGTTCTCGGTTTATCCGCTGTTCAGCCCGCAGTCGTTCATCGCGGAGGGCACGGGCAATTACGGCATCGTGGTGGCGTTTCCGGGCGAGGAGCGCATCGCCTTCGCCCGCGACGTGCTGTTTCCGTTGGCGGGCCTCGATCCCGCGCGGGCGGCCGAGTACGCGCGCGTCCTCAGCCTGACCAAGCAACTCAACTTTGCCGGGAACGAGGCGGCACGGCGCTACCTCGATGGAGAGATCAGTGCGGAGGCCGCCGCCGAGTGGCTCAACCGCAACGCACTGATGGATCCCGCACGGGCGAAACAGCGCGTCCGGTTCATCGACAAATATCGCAGCTACGTCATCAACTACAACCTCGGCGAACAGATCGTCGAGCGTTACGTGGAAACCCACGCGGCGGGCGATGCGCAGCGCCGCTGGGAGATTTTCGCGGAGTTGATCTCAACCCCGCAGCTGCCGTCGGGAATTCGCTAGGGCGTGCCCGGTGGGGCGGCCCGCGGCAAAAGAGACTGGCGGTGGGAGGGGTGGCCGCTACGTTTTCGGCCATGGCCAAAACGAAGATCAAGTGTGGCGTCGCGGGCGTCGGCTCGCTGGGGCAACACCACGCGCGCATCTATGCGGGACTGCCCGACGTCGAATTGGTCGGCATTTTTGAAACCAGCGACGCGCGCGCGGCCGAGATCTGCGCCAGACACTCGTGCCGCCGCTTTGCGACGATCGCGGAGCTCGGCGCGGCCTGCGAGGCGGTCAGTGTCGTGGTGCCGACCGATCGCCACGCAGAAGTGGCGCTGCCGTTGCTGGCCCAGGGTTGCCACTTGCTGATCGAAAAACCGCTCTGCGCCAGCCTCGCCGAGGCGGAGCAGGTGCTGGTGGCCGCGCAGAAGGGAAACTGCCTAGTGCAGGTCGGCCACGTGGAGCATTTCAACCCGGTGATGAGCTTTCTCGAGAAGCACGCCAATCACCCGCAATACATCACCGCGGAGCGCCTTGCCCCGTATCAAACCCGGGGCACGGAAGTCGGCGTGGTGCTCGATCTGATGATCCACGACATCGGCATCGTGCTCGCGCTGGTGAAGTCGCCGATCCGGAAGATCGACAGCGTCGGCATCAACGTGCTCTCGAAAACCGAGGATATTGCGAATGCCCGGATTGAGTTTGAGAACGATTGCGTGGCCAACCTCAGCGCTTCGCGCATGAGCCTGAAGAAGAACCGGGAGATTCGCATTTTTCAGGACAATGCCTACCTCTCGCTCGATTTCATGAACCAAAAGGGGCACCTCGTGAAGAAGAGCGACCTCATCGCCTACGGTCTGAAATTGAAGATCGGCCTCGCGAAGGCTGGCGACGCGTCGACGGTCCCGGTGAACGACATTCCGATCGAGAAGGGCGAGCCTCTGGCGATCGAGCTGGCCCATTTCATCGAGAGTGTGCGCGGGGCGAAGCAGCCGAAGGTCGGCGGGGCGCTAGGCAAGTCGGCGCTGGCCGTGGCGATCACGATCACCGAGCAGATTCGGAAAAACCAGAAATGAGCGTCGTGCACGTGCGAGCTTTGCAAGACATCGGGCGGACCCGCGGGGTCCGATCCGCGCCCTCCTGTTCCCGGTGGACCCACGAGGTGCGCCCGACCTGCGATGAGTAAGCCAGCGCTGATCTTCGGGCTCCCGCCACCGGAGGGCGGTTCGGTCGACCTGCTGATTGTAGCCGGCGAACACTCGGGCGACGAGCACGCCGCCCGGATGGTGCGCGACCTCAAGCGCAAGAATCCGGCCGTGCGCGTGTGCGCGTTGGGCGGGCCGGGGCTCGCGGCGGCCGGCGGGCAATTGCTGCACGATCTCACGGCCACGTCGGTGGTGGGTTTTGTGGAGGTGTTGAAGCACTACTCGTTTTTCAAGGCGCTCTTCGACGCCACGCTGAAATGGATCGAGCAACATCGTCCGCGGGCCGTGTGCTTGGTGGACTATCCCGGATTCAACCTGCGGCTCGCGGCCAAACTGCGGGAACGCGGGCTGAGCGTGAAGGGGGGCGGGACGATCCGGACGATTTTCTATATCTCGCCGCAGATCTGGGCGTGGAAGGCGAAGCGACGCTTCACCATGGCGCGCGATCTCGATGCCGTCGCCACGATTTTTCCCTTCGAACCGGCGTGCTACGCGGACACGACGCTGCCCGCGGAATTTGTGGGACATCCCTTTCTGGCCACTGATTATGTTTCACCGGTGCGCTACGGTGCGGAGGGGCCGGTCCTGCTGCTGCCTGGCAGCCGGGTGCAGGCGGTGTCGCGAATCTTCCCTCTCCTGCTCAGTGGCTTTGCTGAGCATCGCCGCACGCATCCGACGGCGAAGGCCGTGGCACTTTACCCGAGCAATGACGTGGCGGCGGTGGCGCGCACCGAGTTGGAACGCTGGCCGGAACTGGCCGGGGTGGTGGAATTGATGCCGGTGGATGAAGGCGGGGTGGCCAATCCGCTGGCGGCCTCGGCCGTGTTGACCTCGAGTGGCACGATGTCGCTCCATTGTGCGTTGGCGGCAATTCCCGGGGCCATTGCGTATCGGACGAATCCGCTAACCTACCTGCTGGCGCGCTGGTGGGTGAAGATCGAATACATCGGGATCGCGAATCTGTTGCTAAAAAAGGCCATGTATCCGGAGTTCATCCAAGGTGCGGCGACGGCGACAGCCTTGGCGGGCCAACTG
>JAUXOH010000118.1 GCA_030682505.1 Candidatus Didemnitutus sp.
GTACCACGATGCCGAACGTCCCAAGTGGTTCCACAGCAGGATCGAAGAGAACGGATACGCTCACTTGTTGATTTCCATTGAGATCTGACCCGTTCAGGTCGGATTTTTCCACCGCGAATTGACCCATGTTTGAACCTCCCCCTGCTGCGAACGGCGGGGGTCTATGGAGTGATCGACATGGCGTTGTTGAGCGTTATCCGGCGCTGGGCGCTTCGGGATCGTGTATCGATCCGTGAGATATCGCGGCGCACTTGCCTATCGCGGAACACGATCCGCAAATACCTGCGCTCCGGCGTGGTGGAGCCGAAGTGCAAGGTCCCTGAGCGGCCGAGCAAGCTGGACCGGTTTGCCGACAAGCTGTCGCACTGGCTCAAGGTCGAAGCCGGCAAGTCCCGCAAGCAGAAGCGGACCGTCAAGCAGTTGCACGCCGATCTCGTCACACTTGGCTACGAAGGGTCCTACGGGCGTGTGGCCGCGTTCGTCCGGGAGTGGAAGGCCGATCGCCAGCGCGCGCAAAACACCACTGGCCGTGGCGTCTTCGTGCCCCTGGTGTTCCAGCCGGGCGAGGCCTTCCAGTTCGACTGGAGCGAGGACTGGGCGATCCTGGGCGGGCAGCGGACGAGGTTGCAGGTGGCACACCTCAAGCTGGCGCACAGCCGCGCCTTCATTGTGCGCGCCTATCCGCTGCAAACCCACGAGATGCTGTTCGATGCCCATGAGCACGGCTTTCGGGTGTTGGGCGGCGTGCCGCAGCGCGGCATATACGACAACATGAAGACTGCGGTGGACCGTGTCGGCACCGGCAAGGCGCGGCAGGTCAATGCACGCTTCGCCGCCATGGCCAGCCACTATCTGTTCGACACCGAGTTCTGCAACCCGGCGGCAGGCTGGGAGAAGGGACAGGTCGAGAAGAACGTCCAGGACGCCCGCCGCCGGCTCTGGGTTCCAATGCCGTCCTTCGCCGATCTGGCGGCGCTGAACCGTTGGCTGGAAGAACGCTGCATCGCGCTATGGCGCGAGACACCGCATGGCATCCTGCCTGGCAGTATCGCCGAGGTCTGGGCGGAAGAGCGCAGCAGGCTGATGACGCCCACCAGGCCGTTCGACGGCTTCATCGAGCATACCAAGCGCGTCTCGCCGACCTGTCTGGTGCACCTTGAGCGCAACCGCTACAGCGTGCCTGCCTCTTTTGCCAACCGCCCGGTCAGCGTGCGGGTCTATCCGGAACGGATCGTCGTGGCGGCCGAGGGCAGGATCCTCTGCGAGCACCCCAGGATCATCGACCGGTCCCACCATATGCCGGGGCGGACGGTCTATGACTGGCGGCACTATCTTGCCGTCGTCCAGCGCAAGCCCGGCGCGCTGCGCAACGGCGCCCCCTTCGCCGAATTGCCCGAGGCGTTCCGGCAGTTGCAGTCCCACCTGCTCAAGCGGCCGGGTGGCGACCGTGAGATGGTCGATGTCCTCGCCCTGGTGCTGCAGCACGACGAACAGGCCGTGCTGGCCGCCGTCGAGCTGGCGCTGGAGGATGGCGCGCCGGCGAAGACCCACATCCTCAACGTGCTGCACCGCCTGATCGACGGCAAGCCGGCATCCACCCCCCCGGTCGACACGCCACAGGGCCTGACCTTGAGCCAGGAGCCGCGCGCCGATGTCGAGCGCTACGACGCCCTGCGCACCGCCACGGGGGTGCGCCATGCGTCATGACCCCGCCAGCGCCGCCATCGTCATCATGCTGCGCGGCCTGAAGATGCACGGCATGGCCCAGGCGGTCGGCGAGTTGATGGAACAGGGCGCGCCGGCCTTCGACGCCGCAATCCCCATCCTCTCGCAGTTGCTCAAGGCCGAGACCGCCGAGCGCGAGGTGCGGTCCATCGCCTATCAGATCAAGGCCGCCCGCTTCCCGGCTTACAAGGACATGGCCGGGTTCGACTTTGCCTCCAGCGAGGTCAACGAGGCCCTGGTGCGCCAGTTGCACCGTGGCGACTTCATGGACGGCGCCCACAACGTCGTCCTGATCGGCGGGCCCGGCACCGGCAAGACCCACATCGCCACCGCCATCGGCGTCCAGGCCGTCGAGCACCTGCGCAAGAAGGTCCGGTTCTTCTCCACCGTCGAACTCGTCAACGCGTTGGAGCAGGAGAAGCTGCTCGGCAAGGCGGGCCAGATCGCCGAACGCCTGGTGCGCTGCGACCTCGTCATCCTCGACGAGCTTGGCTACCTGCCGTTCAGCGCCTCTGGCGGTGCCTTGCTGTTCCATCTGCTCAGCAAGCTTTACGAAAGGACGAGCGTCGCCATCACCACCAACCTCAGCTTCTCCGAATGGGCCGGCATCTTCGGCGACGCCAAGATGACCACCGCATTGCTCGACCGGCTGACGCACCATTGCCACATCCTGGAAACCGGAAACGACAGCTTCCGCTTCAAGGCCAGCGCAAGAACCACCAAACGCGAAAGGATAAAGCCGTGACTTGACCCCATCCGGCTCAAGGGGAAAATACCCCCAAAGGCGGGTCACTTCTCAGTGGAAATCCCGGGTCACTTCTCAGCGCAAATCAACAGCGATGGTCATCTTGGCCGCGGTGCCGCCCTGGTAGGCGACATTGTAGGGCGGGTCCGTGAAGGCCATGTCCGCCAAGCGTCCTTCCACAAGCGCCCGCTTCACGTCCTCCAG
>JAUXOH010000119.1 GCA_030682505.1 Candidatus Didemnitutus sp.
GTGCAGTGGCCGTCGAGCAGCGGCTCGACGACGAGGCCGTGCGGCTGATTTCCCCCCACCATACCATGGAGATCGTCAATATCGCGCGGGCAGCGGCGACGAACAGTGTGCGCCATGGTCGGGCCAATCGCGTCACGGTTCGAGCGGCGCGAGGTGACGACGTGGTTGCGATCGCGGTTTCAGACGACGGCGTGGGCTTCGCGGCCGACTCGCAGTCGCGCGCCGGCCACGGACTGCAGAACATGCATGCGCGGGCCGCCGCAATTGGGGGCACGTTGCAGATTGACGCCCATCCCGGCAAGGGTACGCGAGTGCTCCTGACTCTGCCCATCCTGGTTGAAGCATGAAGTCCCCGCCCCAATCTCCCGCTGTCCGAGTCCTGCTCGTCGACGACAGTCCGATTATTCGTCTGGGGCTCAAGGCCGCGCTGGAGGACTACCCACAGGTCGCGATTGTCGGCGAGGCCGGCACGGCCGCGGAAGGAGTGGCCTTGGCGGAAAAGCTGAAGCCCGATGTGGTCTTGCTCGATTTGCGCTTGCCGGACCAGCCGGGATTCGTCGCCTGTCGCGAACTGGGGAAGCGCGTGCCGGGAGCGCGGGTGTTGATTTTGACGTCGTCCGCCGACGAGCGCAACGTGCAACAGTCGATCGCGGCGGGCGCTTACGGCTATTTGCTCAAGGACAATGACGGAGCGACGCTGGCGGCGGCGATCCGCCAAGTTGCCTCCGGCCGTTCCGTGCTTGATCCGACCCTCGCGGATCAGGTGGTGCGCATGGTGCGCCGCGGATCGGAATTAAGCCCGGTCGACAAGATCAGCAGTCTCTCGCTCCAGGAGCAACGGGTGGTGGCCCTGCTGACGGCCGGCCAGACGAACAAGGAAATCGGTGAAGAACTTGGGTTGACCGAAAAGACCGTGAAGAACTACCTCGCCACGATTTTCGGAAAACTGGGAATCGCGCGACGCGCCCAAGCCGCCGCCCTTTATACTGAGGCACAAGCAGACCGGTCTTGATTTGTGAATCTAGGGCTGACCTGACTCCGAAATTTTGAGCCGCCTTCGGTGTTCGTCTGGGCCACAAGAGAGGACCCCGACCATGAAAGGCAAAAAGCATCCGGCCGAAGACAAGATCCGCATTTTGCGGGCCGCCGATGGCGGCAAGAGCATCGTGGAGGTCTGCAAGGAGAAGAACATCTCGGAGCAGACTTTCCACCGTTGGAAGCGGCAGTTCGGCATGATGGAGATCACAATGAGGCCAAGCGGCTCAAGGAACTGGAACGGGCGAACACCGCGCTGAAGAAGATGCTGGCGGACTCGCTGCTGGAGAACCGCGTGCTGCGGTTTGTGAACGGAAAAAATTATGAGCCCGGGCCACAAGAAGCAGATGGCCCAGGCCGTGGTCGCCCACGGCCTGTGTTCCGGGCGGAGAGCTTGCGGCATCCTGCGTCTGGCGCGAGCCACCCTGTGGTATCGCGCCGGGCAACGCAGTGACCGCAAGCAGCAGATGGTTGCCAGGCTGCATGAGCAGTCCGAGGCGCACCCGCTGGTATGGCTATCGCCGGATGGCGGCCCTGTTGCGGCAGGAAGGTTGGTCAGTAGGCAAGCGCCAGATCCAGCGGCTGCGCCGGGTGGAAGGCTTGCGAGTGCCATGTGCTCCTGGCCGTATCAACGCTCGCGTAAAACTGACCCACTAACGCTCTTTTAGAACTGACACACCCCCTGTTGGAGTAAAGGCGGAGGAGGGACGCTGGACGATCCCGGAGCTGGGCTGCGCCGCGGAGACACCTGCTCCAGACTGCTGAAGACTAGGCAAAATACCCTAGAGCACGCCGCCCACTGGATGGCACCCGACCGAAACCTTCGATAACCAACTCCAAGAAGCACCCCGAACAAGCGGCCCGTCTTTCTGGCTTTCGCGATGAGCGGAGCGCGCAAGTATCTATTGGTATTATAAATCGGTATTTAATTTGATTGTCGTGCGACATGAAATAGTCGCCTTTTCGAAAACCGCGGCAGTCGTAGGCGTCGTCGATAGGGACTGAAGAATAATGTTGCAGGGGTGAATTACCTATGCATTGCTGGGGTCATACATGCAGGCCATTTCATGAAATCGCCCCATGCATTCACCCTGCCGCGCCGAAGCTCACCCCTCGCAGCCCTTACGCTCCTCGAGACCATGATCGCGATGTCACTTCTTGCCATGATGATGCTCGGCTTTCTGGGCAGCTTCGTGCAGTCGCGCCGGGTCACGGAGAGCAGCGTGCTTCATGCCGCCGCTTCGGGGCTGGTCTATGGCATCATCGAACAAATGAAGGGCTTGGACTACACGACTTTCCCGAGCGGCAGTATCGATCCGGTCGATCCCGGTGTGCCGGTTGGCACCGTCGAACCCTATTACACGGTTCGTGTGCGGGTGAATCAGGACAAGACGGTTTGGTTGCGCACGGTCTTCACGATGGCGGGCGCCACGCCCCAGGCTCCGACGACCACCCCTGCCGTCTCCGTCACTGCGGCGAGCGTGAGCGCGATCGACAATTTCATCGGGGCGATTCCTCTCTCCACGGTCACCGGCACGGCCTCCCAGGACTTGTCGCTTAATTTCTGGATTTGGATCGACGAGATGCCCGATCTCTCGCGCGACGTGGCCGACGTCAAGCGCGTCACGGTTATTTTCACCTACAGCTACCTTGATGGTGCCCGCACCCGCACCGTGCGCGATCGCGAAGTCTTTATCCGAACCCGTTACGACCAATGAAAACTGCCACCCCTCAGTTCTCTTGCCGCGCCCGCGGCTTCACGCTCGTCGAAGTCATGACCACCATGAGCGTCGCGATGCTCG
>JAUXOH010000357.1 GCA_030682505.1 Candidatus Didemnitutus sp.
ATTGCGAAGAGCTACCGTTGGGAAGGCTCCACGCGGTGGCTGATCCAAAAGCTCACGCTCAAGCCCCAACCGGGCGTCAACGTCATCGAGTTTCGCAATGTCGTGCCCGGGACCAAACCCGACTGGCTGGATTACCTTGCCCGGTACCCCGATGTGAAAGCCTATCTGGATACAGAGGGAATTCCGCACGAGCAGGGAGCGCAGGAACACTACGACCAATTCGGCAAACGTGAGGGACGAGTGCTCCACCTTCAGCGCCGCACTGCCTCCATCGCAGAACCTCACCAACTCTACTATCTATTCCGGAGCCTGAAAGTTGACGCTTTTAGAAATCGATGAACGCCCCCTCACAGTCGTCGGTTCCTGTCCCCGCCCGTGCGCGCAACGCCTATTTGGATACCCTGCGGGGTTGGAGTATCTTCGGGGTCGTTTGCGTGCATTTCGCCGGCAGTTTCGTGACCACTGACGTGCACGCCTGGAGTCCGTCGTTCTGGCTCGGTCTCGCGCTGAACCAGATTTTTGGTTTCGCCGTTCCGCTGTTTGTTTTTCTTTCCGGCCTGCTGGCCGGAGCTTCCCGGAAGCCCGTCAGTCTGGGCGATTACTATCGCGGCCGGGCGTGGCGGATCGTGTTCCCCTACTTGGTGGTCAGCATCGCCTCGTTTTTTCTCCTGAACCATCACGCCGCCTGGCAGACCCTGCCCAGTCTGGGGGCCCGGTTCACTTGGCTGTTCCAGCGTTTCTTTTTCTATGGTGTCGAGCCCACGCTCTACTTCATTCCGCTTATTCTCCAGCTGTATCTGGTGCAGCCGGCGTTGAAGGCTTTGCCTGGCTGGTTGCACCGCGTGGTCCCCGCCCTGAGCTCCCGCCATTGGGTTCTTCTCCTCACAGCCCTCCTGTTGACGGTTCATCTAACGCTGGGGCTGCTATGTAATCGCGGCACGTTGGACTACTATGTCTGGGGCCGGCCGAACGCTTTCTTCTGGATGTTCTATTTCTTCGCCGGCCTCCATTTTCAGACCTTGGCCGGTCTGGCTTCGCGCCGTAGTCTGATGGCGGGCGGCGGCAGCTTTCTCCTGATTGCCGTCGGAGTCATGACGTGGAATGGACTGCAGCTCTCAAACCCTGCCGTGGTGGGTGCGAGCTTCGAATTGAACCGCTTGGATTTTGCCTATGTCCGACCGGAGATGTTGGTCTATGATCTGGCGATGGTCATGGGGTTGGCGGCGGGTGTCGCCCTGAGCTGGGCCCCGCGCGCCGGCGCTTTCTCTTACCTCGGACAGTACACCCTGGAGATCTATCTCTGGCACATCCTCGTCCTCTATTTCGGGGTCTGGCGATATCCTGAGGCCCTAGCGGCCTGCCGCCAGATGCCGGAACTGATCGTGCTGATTTGCGCCGCAGCTGCCCTGTCCATTGCCTGGCTTACCGACGGCTGGCATCGCCTGAAATTTTTCATCCGCCACCATCGCTTGGTGGTCATCGAGACCCCTTGACCCCACGGGAAACGCGCGGCCGTGGTCCGCGGGGCCGCAGACTAAATCGCTGTCGACATGCCGCGCCAAACCGGGCTCTTTAACCGCTACTTGAGAACTTCTCCCCTGTCCCCGATCACGTCTGCACCATGACCAACCCGAGTTCCTCGCCCGCACCCAGCATCGCCGTTGCCATTCCCTGCTATCAGGAAGAAAAGACGATTGCCCAGGTGGTTGCTGATTTCAGAAAGCAGCTGCCCGACGCCGCGGTGTATGTGTTTGATAACAATTGCACCGATCGCACCGCCGAGTTTGCCCGCGCCGCCGGCGCAACTGTCATTCGCGAGAAAAAGCAAGGCAAGGGCCACGTGGTCACCACCATGTTCGAGGTCGTTACCGAGGACATCCTGATCATGGTCGACGGTGACGGCACCTACGACGCCACTGCGGTTCACCGTCTGCTGCAACCCATCCTCGCCGGGGATGCGGACATGACCGTCGCGGCCCGGCTGCAGCAGCACAGCGACAAGTCGTTTCGCAAATTCCACGTCGCGGGCAATCAGCTTGTTTGTTGGATCATCAATCGGATTTTCAATTCCAGGATCTCTGACATTTTCTCCGGCTATCGTGCGTTCACCCGTGAATGCGCCCTGACCATCCCGATCACGTCGCGCGGCTTTGACGTCGAGACCGAGTTGATCGTGCAGAGCCTCTATCGCGGCATGGTCGTCCAGGAAATCGAGGCCCCCTATGGCGAACGACCGAGCGGCAGTTTTTCCAAGTTGCGCACCATCCCGGATGGCACCCGTGTGCTCCTGCGTCTGTTTCTTCTCCTCCGCGCGTACAAGCCACTCACCCTGTTTGGGTCCCTGTTCATCGGACTGCTGCTGGTCGCCCTGGGGGCCGGCGTACTCCCGCTCAGTGAACTATTGCTTCATCGGCATGTCGCCAGCCGGGCGACCGCGATCTTCGCCATCACCTGTGGCATGCTGGCCTTCATGAGCCTTTCCCTCGGTTTGGTGCTCAGCTCCGTCAATCAACGCCTGCTCGAGGTCGAGCGTGTCGTTATCAAGCGGATCCGCCGTTCGTCGTCATAGGAACGGAAACGGGCGCACTCATGGGCACCAAGGATTTCAACGCGCTGGATCTATTCATCTGTCGCTGGCGCTCCCGGATCGTGCGCCGTTTCGTCCGACCGGGGTCCACGCTGCTTGATTTTGGCTGCGGCCACCAAGCGCTCTTCCTGCGTTCGGTGCAGAAGGACATCCACCGCGGCATCGGACTCGATTATGATGCCGCCCCGGCCCGACCGGCCGCCAACCTCGAAATCCAGCAGTTTCACTTCAAGGAACGTTTCGAGTTTCCGGACCGCAGTTTCGATCACATCACCATTTTGGCGGTGCTGGAGCACATTCCCTTGGATCTGGTCGGCCCCTTGTTCGCCGAATTTCATCGTATCCTGAAGGACGAGGGCAGCCTCTTGCTGACCACCCCGACGCCGGCCTCGAAGCCGCTGCTCGAGTTTCTCGCCTTCAAACTCAAGATCATCTCCGGCCCGGAGATTGCCGACCACAAGCACTACTACAGCGGGGCGGACATTCGCGAACTGGCCGCCCGGGCAGGATTCGACTGTCAGACTTATCACACCTTTCAACTCGGGCTGAATTGTTTTGCGGCCCTGACCAAGCCGACGCGCTAAAGCCTGAGCGAACCCGTTGAGTGCCCACGCCGTAACCCTCGCTCAAGAACGCGTGCCGCCGTCATGGATCTTTTCCTCGCCCACAGTCTTTTGTTGCTTTGGGCCTCGCTCGGGGCCGCCCGGAAACTGGTCCTACACACAGCAGATCGGATCCTGGCGGCGGCGCTGCTCGCTTGGGGCAACATCGTGGCCACCAGCCTGGTGCTCTCCTGCGGACACCGACTCGGCGAACCGGTATTTTTCTTCGGCACCTCCCTCCTGCTCGCCGCACTGACGACCCTCGCCGTCTGGATAATCCCAACTGCCACTCCGGCCCCGATCTCCGTCCCGGTCGCTGGCGACAAAACGAGCGCCTGGCTCGGGGCGGCGCTCCTCCTCACCCTCGTGCCGTTGGCCGCGGCCCAGATCTGGATCGCCTGGACCTACCAGCCGGGCGGTGAAGGCGCGCTCAGTTACCACCTGCCCCGGACCATGTATTACCTCGGGCAGGACACCCTCGCCCACTTCGACGCGAGCGACCTGCGGCAGACCCGCCTCCCGTTCAATTTCAATCTGCTGCAGGCGTTCGGCCTGATCTACGGACCTCCGTTGCAAATTCTGAACCTGTTTAGTCTTATGGCCTGGGTTTGCAGCGGTCTGGCCGTCTACCGGCTCTGCCGTCAGTGGGCCTGCAGCGGCAACGCGTCCCTTCTGACAGCTTGGTTGGTCCTCAACGCGCCGCCTGTGCTTACCGCGGCCGCTTCCGCCACGCCCAACCTGGCGGGCGTTGCGGCCCTCGCCAGCGCCGGCGTCTTCGCCCTGCAGTGGCAGCGGACCGGCCAGCACCGGCAGGCCGTGCTGGCCGGACTTGCCCTCGGACTCGCCGCGGGCAGCAGCCTAGGCCTCTTTTTTCTCACGCCGGTCCTGCTACTCGGGGCGGGCTGGCTGGCGCGAAAACGGTCGGACCTCATCCGCGGCTGGATCGTGCCGACTGCGCTCGCCGTGGTCATCAGTGTGCCCTTCGCCGTCATCAACCTGGTTGAGACGGGAAAACTGCTGGAGCCCGGCCTGATGCTCTCGCAATGGCGTTCATCCGATCTGCGGGAATTTCTTCTTCTGCTGCTGATCCTCAGTCCCTGCTTGGCCGTGATCTTTGATCACCTCGCGGTCGGTCCGCGAGCCCGGCGCGCCGTGGGCTGGACGCTCGGGCTGGCGCTGGCGCTGGTGACCTCGTGGTTGGGCGCAACCGACCTGCTCGTCAGACTCGGTCGGCCGCTCGGCACTCTGCTGAAAAGCGACTTCGTGCCATCGGGACCGCCCACCCTGCCGCTGCTCTTGGAGTTTCGCCTCAAGGACCAGCCGCGAATCAATATCGATACCGACGGAGCCAATGAAAGTATCTTCACGTTGATGGCCCAGGTACATCACGAGCGCGTCACCTCACAAGACCATGTCGCTCCCGATGCCTATAATTTGCTTTCGCGTGCGACTCTGTCGCGGAATGCGTCCTACCTCAATGCCCGCGGACTGCCCTCCTACACTCTGGTGCCCATCCCGGCCAAGCGCAGCGCCGGTGTGGAATTCCTCGCGACCATCGGCAGCGGGCCCGCGGCCCGGGATTATCTCGGCCTCGTCCCGCGGGCCGGCGAAGCTGTTCCGCATGATTCCAACCGGAACCTGCTGATCACCCTGACTTACGGCCCACGGTCAGCGGATCAGACCGCGGACGCCCGCATTGCGGTGGCCGGTCTCAATCCCGAGGATCGGGCACGCCTGACGGTGATCCAGGAAAACGATGACGGCAGCACCGTTCCGCTCGCCGTCTTCGGGGAAAGTGGCGCGGCCCACGCGTCGATCAGCCCGCCGTTTTCCCGCCTGCTCTTCAAGGTCGTGGACGCCTCCGACAACTCCGAACTCGGGCTCACGGTTCTCCCGTATGCGCCATCGGCCACCGAAAACCAACCGCCGATCGACCCCCTGCAACCCTCCAGTGCCGCTTCGATTTTTGTCACCGACGCGATCGTGTCCCGCCGCTCCGATGTCATTTCCTACGACGGATTGTTGGCCGTCGAGGGTCCTTTCCCCCAATGGAACCTGCCCTCCATCCGCTGGGCCAAACAGCCGTCCGTCCTCGTCACGATCCCGGCGACCCGGCAGCTCGCCCGCTTGGTCGTCTCCTTCAGCGTGCAGCCCCAGGTACGGCATGAGGCAGGACTGGAGTTGTTCTTCAACGGGAGGCTCGTCGGGCGCTACCAGCTCAAAGAACGCACCGTCTGGCTGGATCAGACCCTGGAACTGGTCCCACGGGCCGGCAAAAACGTGCTGGAATTCCGCGACGCCACCTTCGGCACCGAATTGGACTGGTTGGATTATCTCGAGCAGAATCCCGACGTGAAATCCCACCTGCTCGCGCAGGGCATTTCTCTGGAACCGGGCGCCCGGGAACATTTCGAGACCCACGGCAAAACCGAGGGTCGGCCCAACCGCATGCGCCAGACGAACGAGCGGGTGCCCGCGCCCTCTTCCTACTATTTCATTTACCGCGCCCTCCGCATTGAAGGATTCAGGTCGTAATGGAAACCCCGCTCACCAACCCCGCAGTGTCAGGCGCCACCGTCCCGGATGAACCGGGGCAATTCTCCGGGCCCGCCCGCCATCGATTCATCGTCCTTGCCATGGCTTTGGGCGCGTTGGTGCTTGCGTGGGTAAGCATGGCTTTCATTTCCGCCAACGATCCGTGGTATCGCAACACGGACATGAACATCCACAACATGGTTGATGCGCTGGCCATCAATGCCAGCCAATCACCCAATACGGTTGATCAGCCCGGCCTGCCCTCAAAGTTCCTGCTCGCCCTCGACTATCGCCTTCGTCACGAACTGGGCTTGCTGCCAGTTTGGAATCTGCACCAATTCGGAGCGAGCCCCGACCCGTTGCACGAAATTCCGGCGCTGATCCGCATCGCGCGAATCCATAGCCGCATCTTGGTGATCCTGTTGATCCTCGCCGCGGCCGGCTTGATCCATGTCGTGACCCGGGAACTGGAATCAGCCTGCCTCACCGTGA
>JAUXOH010000127.1 GCA_030682505.1 Candidatus Didemnitutus sp.
GGCGTGCGCTGGAACCTGCACGTCGGCGTGCGCTACCTCGAGGCGTGGCTCGGCGGCTCTGGCGCGGAACCGATCCACAACCTGATGGAGGATCTCGCCACCTCCGAGATCTCCCGCTCGCAACTCTGGCAGTGGCTCAAGTATGGCGCCAAGCTCGATGATGGGCGCGCGATCACCGCCGCGCTGTACGATCAATTGCTGACCGAAGAACTGGCCGCCATCCGCGCCGAGTATGGGGCGGAGCGTTATGCCAGCGGCCATTTCCCGGCGGCGACGGAACTCTTCATGCGCATGTCCAAGAGCGCCGAGTTTGATGAGTTCCTTTCGCTGCCCGCCTACGAGCTGCTGCCCTGAGTTGCCATGCCCACGACGCTCACTGCCCTGAATCAAGCGAACGACGAGGCCTTTGTCGCGGCGGTGGGCCATCTCTTTGAACATTCGCCCTGGGTGGCGCGCGAGACCTTGGGGAAGCGTCCGTTTCGCGATGCCGCGCATCTGCATGCCGAACTCTGCGCGACGATGCGCGCGGCCTCCCGTGAGCGGCAGATGGCGCTGATCGCGGCCCACCCGAATCTGGCCGGCCGGTTGGCGCAGCAAAATCAACTGACCGCAGATTCCACCCGCGAACAGGCCGGCGCCGGGCTCGGTCGGCTGACCGCCGACGAACTCGCGACCTTTCAGACCATGAACACCGCCTACCGGACGCGGTTTGGCTTTCCGTTCATCATCTGCGCCCGCCTGAACGCCAAGGAGGCGATCCTCGAGGCGATGCGCTCCCGGTTGTCGCACCCGACCGGGCAGGAATTTGAAACGGCGCTCGGGGAGATCGAAAAAATTGCATGGCTGCGCCTGTCGGACGCCGTCATGGTCTGATCATGGCCGCCAAGCTCAGCACCCACGTCCTCGATCTCGTGATCGGTCAGCCCGCTGCCGAGATGACGATTGAACTCTGGCAGACGGGCGCGACCCCGAAGCTGCTCAAGACCGTCACCACCAATGACGATGGCCGCACGGACGCCCCCCTGTTTGACGCCGACTCGATGCAAACGGGCGAATTTGAACTCATTTTTTTCGTGAAGGACTATTTTGCCGCGCGGGGTATTGCGTGTGATTTTCTCGGTCGCGTGCCGATTCGATTCGTCATCACCGACCGGACCGCGAGCTACCACGTGCCGCTGCTGGTCACGCCCTGGAGCTACAACACCTACCGCGGAAGCTGAGCCGATGGCATCCTCGGCCCAGCAACTCAACCGATGGCTCACCGAGCTCGGTCGGATTTCCGACGAGCCCGGCCAATTGACGCGGACGTTTCTTTCCCCGGCGATGAAGCGGGCGAATGCCCGGGTCTCGGTCTGGATGCGCGAAGCGGGTTTGACGGTGCGCGTGGACAGTGTGGGGAATCTGATCGGTCGGTGGGAGGCGGCGGCCCCGGTGCGCCGCGGCGGATCGCGCCGCCCGGCCCGACCCAAGACGCTGCTGCTCGGGTCGCATCTCGACACGGTGCGCAACGCCGGACGGTTTGACGGCCCCCTCGGGGTATTGCTGCCAATCGCGGCCGTGGCAGCACTGCGGCGCCGGGGAGTGGAGCTGCCTTTTCATGTCGAAGTGCTCGGATTCTCCGAGGAAGAAGGGGTGCGTTTCGCCAGTGGCTACCTCGGGAGTCTGGGTTACAGCGGGCGATTGCGGGAAGCGGACCTCGCGCTGCGCGATGACGCGGGCGTGACCGTGCGGCAGGCACTCGAGGCTTTCCACGGTGGACCATTCCAGTTGCCCCCGGCGGCGCACCCTCGACGAGACCTGCTCGGCTATGTCGAGGTGCACATCGAACAAGGGCCGGTGCTGGAGGAGAGAAAACTCGCGGTGGGCGTGGTGTCCGCCATTGCCGGCCAGAGCCGTTTCAAACTGACGTGGACCGGCCAGGCGGGTCACGCGGGCACGACGCCGATGGCGCTGCGGCGCGATGCCTTGGCCGGAGTCGCGGAATTTGCCGTGGCCGTGGAAGCCCTCGCCCGCCGGACCCCGGGTCTGGTGGCGACGATCGGTTCGATGACGGTGAGTCCCGGAGCTTCCAATGTCATTCCCGGTCGGGTGCTGCACACCCTCGACGTGCGGCACGCCAGCGATGCCGTGCGGAAGAAAGCCCTGCTGGCTTTGGGCCGGGCAGCGGCGAAGACCGCCCGCGCCCGCCAATTGACCTGCCGGTGGCAACGCACGCAGCACGACGGCGCCGTGAATTGCTCGCCGACGTTGACAGCACAATTGGAAAAAAGCGTGCGCGCCGTGCAAGGGCAGTCGCGGTCGCTCGTGAGCGGGGCCGGTCACGACGCCGTGGTGATGGCGAAGCTCGCGCCGGTAGCCATGTTGTTTGTGCGTTGTCGCGCCGGACTCAGCCATCACCCCGATGAGTTCGCCTCCCCCGGGGATATTGAGGTCGCGCTGCGAGTGCTGGTCGACTTTCTTCAGGCCCTCGACGGCTAGGCGAGGCCAGTTCGTGATCGCGCCGAGACGAAATTCCCGAATTGTGACCGCCCGTGGCTAAGCAAAAAAAAGCACTCCCTGCTCCCGAACCGGAGGGCCTTGACCTCATCGTGCGGGGCGGCCGGGTGGTGACGCCGGAAGGCATCGCCGAGGCGGACCTCGGGGTTGCGAACGGGAAGATCGTGCGCGTGGCCTCGGTGATCGACGATCACGCGAGCGAAATCCTCGAGGCCGGCGGGTGCTACGTCTTCCCGGGCATTTTGGATGCGCACGTGCATTTCAATGAGCCGGGCCGCACGGAGTGGGAAGGGCTGGCGCATGGTTCGCTCGCGTTGGCGGCGGGAGGGGGAACCTGCTTTTTCGACATGCCGTTGAATTCCGAACCGCCCGTGATCGACGCGGCAAGTTTGCGCGCGAAGCGGACCCTGGCCGAACAGAAGTCGTGCACGGATTTTGCGCTCTGGGGCGGGCTGGTGCCCGGCAATCTCGACCGGCTGGCGGGGTTGCGCGACGCGGGGGCGGTCGGGCTGAAGGCCTTCATGTGCAACAGCGGCGTCGACAGTTTTCAGAACATCGATGCGCACTCGCTCCGCGAAGGCATGAAGCGCGCGGCGAAGCTCGGCTTGATCGTGGCCGTCCATGCCGAGGATGATGCCTTGGCGGCGCGCTACACGGCGGAGCAGAAGGCCAAGGGTCGCTTCAACGTGCGGGCCTATCTGGCGTCGCGTCCGGTCGAAGTGGAATTGGCCGCCATCCGCCAGGCGCTGGAGCTGGCCGGCGAGACAGGTTGTGCGCTGCATGTCGTGCACGTCAGCAGTCCGGAAGGGCTCGACCTCATTGCGGAGGCGAAGGCGCAGCGCGTCGACGTCTCGGCGGAGACCTGTCCGCATTACCTGTTGTTGAACGACAAGGAGGTCGTGAAGCTCGGGGCCGTGGCCAAGTGCGCCCCGGTGATTCGCGACGAGCGGAGTCGGGTCGCGCTCTGGTCGGAATTGCGCGCGGGCAACATCCAGACGGTGGGTTCGGATCATTCGCCCGCTCCGCCGGAGATGAAGACGAGCAAGAATTTCTTCGCTATCTGGGGTGGCATCGCCGGCGTGCAGCACGGGTTTCCGCTGCTGATCAACGAGTGCCTCGAGACGCTCGAACGGGACCTGCCGTTGTTCGCCGCCGTGCTGGCGCGCAATGTCGCGCGCCGCTTTCGACTCGACGAGCACAAGGGCCTCCTCGCCGCGGGGTTCGATGCGGATTTCTCCCTCCTCCGCGTCTCCGACCAGAAACACAAGATCACGGCGGACGAACTTTGGACGCAGCACCGGATCAGCGCCTATGTGGGCCGCCAGACCCGCGTGCGTTTTACCCACACTTATGTGCGCGGCCGACCGATTTGGGCCGACGGCAGGATTGCGCCGACGGCGCAGAAAGGTAAGTTCATCCAACCTCAACGCTGAACCCCATGCCTGAACTCTTCGGTCACACCCGCGCGCACGTCGGTCCCCGCCACGCGCTGCTCACCCCGCATAACCACGTCAACAGCACCGTTCCCGGCATCACTGGGGCGACGGTGGTCATTTTGATCAACGAGGCGCTGGGCGCCCGGTTTGCGCAAACGCTCGTGACCTTTCAGAAGGGCGGTCGGGCCACGTTCCGGCAGCCGGAAATCCAGACCTTTGGCTACGTCCTGCGTGGCGAGGTCACCGTGATGCAGGCCGGCGCCAAGCAGCGTTGCCCGGGAGGAGCGTTCTTTTTCTCCCCCGCGGGACAAGTCTGTGATCTGAGCGGACCGAAGGACGGCACCCAGGTGATGTTCTTCCAGAAAAAATATGCCGCCGTGCCGGGTGCACCCGCGCCGCGCGCGATCCTGAGCAACGAAGCCAAGGTCAAGGGCACGCCCTTTCTCGGCGATCCCGCCGCCAATCTGCAGGTCCTGTTGCCGGACGAGCCGGCCTTTGACATGGCGGTGAATATTTTCGCCTACCAACCGGGCGGTCATCTGCCTTTTGTGGAGATTCACGTGATGGAACACGGGCTCGTGATGCTCGACGGCCAAGGGGTCTATCGACTCGAGGATTCCTGGTATCCCGTGGAAAAGGGCGATGTCGTCTGGATGGGTCCCTACTGTCCGCAGTGGTTTGTCGCAATGGGCAAGACGCCCGCGCGCTACCTCTACTACAAAGACGTCAATCGCACGGCGCTCTGAGGACATGGTCGCCTCGAGCTTTATCGTCACTCTCAACGGCACGGCCGTTCGCGTGGAAGGCCTGGCGCCCACCACCACGCTGCTCGAATGGCTGCGCTCGACCGGGCGCACCGGCTCGAAGCGCGGCTGCGACGAGGGCGATTGCGGGGCCTGTTCCGTCGCCCTGGTGGAACGCGACGGCGCCGGTCGCGCCACGTATCGTTCGATCAACAGTTGCATTGCCTTGCTGCCGATGTTTGCCGGTCGCGAAATCTGGACGGTGGAAGGCCTCGCCCGGGGCAAGGAATTGCATCCGGTGCAAACCGCAATGGTGGAGCACTACGGTTCGCAATGCGGCTACTGCACGCCGGGCTTTGTCGTCTCCCTGTTCGAGGGCTATTATCGGGGCGACTGCCAGACGCCCGCGAAGATCAACGATCAACTCTGCGGCAATCTCTGCCGGTGCACCGGCTACCGCGCGATCCGCGATGCGGCCCTCGAGGTGTGCCAGTCGGAGCGCACCGAGCCGACGGGCGCCCAGGATGCTTTTGCCGCGCGCCTGACCCAACCGGTGGCCGCGATGGAGGGGCTCAACTACGCCCTCAACGACGAACGGTTTCTGCGCCCGACCTCACTGGTTGAACTGTTCCAGATGAAGGGGGCCCACGCCGACGCGCGCTTGGTGGCGGGCGCGACGGAGATCGGGGTGGAGTTGAACAAGAAGGCGAAGAAGTTCCCGGTGCTCATTTCGACCGAGGCCGTGCCCGACCTGACGCAGTTGACGCGCGCCGCCGACGGGAGCTGGCGCATCGGCGCGGCGGTCACGTTCACGGCGATCGAGGAGCAGCTGGCGGGCGAGTATCCTTCCCTCGCGCGCATGGTGCGAGTCTTTGCCGCCCGGCAGATCCGCAACCGGGCCACGATGGGCGGCAACATCGCGACGGCCTCGCCGATCGGCGACAGTGCGCCGGTGTTGCTGACCTTTGATGCCTCGGTCGTGCTCGCTTCCCCGGCCGGGGAACGCGCAGTGCCGCTGGCGGAGTTTTTCACCGGCTATCGCCAGACCGCGCTGCGGACGGATGAGATCATCAAGGAGATCGTGCTGCCCCCCGCGCAACCGACCGGTGGTCTGACGCGGCGGGCGGGCTTCGACAAGGTTTCCCACCGCGTGGAACTCGACATCAGTATCGTCGCGGCGGCCTTTTGCGTGGACCTCGATGCCGACGGTGTTGTGCGCCGGGCACGGCTTGCCTATGGCGGGGTGGCCGAGCGCACCAAGCGCGCGCTCCAAGCCGAGGCGGCGCTGGTCGGGCGGAAAATCGCGGACGCGGCGGTTGACGTCGCCGGGATTCTGCGCACCGAGTTCACGCCCATCGATGATGTGCGCAGCGGTGCGGCCTACCGGCGCGCCCTGGTGGTTTCGTTGTGGGAGAAATTTGCGTCCGGCGAACAGAGTGAAGTGCACGATGGCGCGGCGGCCTATGCCTTCAGCGGCCCGTGGCCGGTGGACGATGCGACGCGCCATCTCCGGCACGAAAGCGCCGTGGGTCACGTGACCGGCAGCGCGCTCTACGTGGACGACACGGCGCAACGCCGGCGCATGCTCGACGTCTGGCCCATCATGGCGCCGCACGCGCACGCGAGGATCACGAAACGCGATGCGACCGCGGCCCGGCAGTTCCCCGGCGTGCACGCGGTGTTGCTGGCGGAGGATATTTCCGGCGAGAACAACGTGGGCGTGGCGCGGCACGACGAGCCGCTCTTTGCCGACGATGACGTGCGCTACCACGGGCAGATGATCGGTGCCGTCGTCGGGGAATCCCTCGCCGCGTGCCGCGCCGCCGCCGCCCTGGTGGAAGTTGACTATGAGCCGCTGGTGCCGGTCTTGGGCCTCAAGGAGGCAATGGCGCGCAACAGCTATCACACCGAGCCGCATACGCTGACCCGGGGAGACTGCGCGGCGGCCCTGGCTCAGGCACCGCTCCGCTTTGCCGGCGAGTTTGAGTTCGGTGGACAGGAGCATTTTTATCTTGAGACCCACGCGGCTTGGGCGGAGGCCGGCGAGGACGACACGGTCTTGATCAATTCGTCGACGCAGCATCCCTCGGAGATCCAGACCATCGTCTGTGAGGTGCTCGGACTGGCGAAGCACAAGATCGTCGTGCAGGCGCCGCGCATGGGCGGTGGCTTTGGTGGCAAGGAGACGCAGGGCAATGCCTTCGCGGCGATTGCGGCGCTGGCGTCTCGCCAGACGGGTCGGCCGGTGCGCGTGCAGCTCGACCGCGATCTCGACATGACGCTCACGGGCAAGCGGCATCCGTTTTTTGGACGCTTCGAAATCGGCCATGACGCGGACGGACGCATTCTCGCGGCGCACATCGAACTCGTTTCGGACGGCGGTTGGTCGCTCGATCTGTCGCAACCGATCGTGGATCGCGCGCTGTTTCATTTGGACAACGCCTACTACCTGCCGGCGGTGCATTTCACCGGGCGGGTGGCGAAGACCAACACGACCTCGCACACGGCATTTCGGGGGTTCGGTGGTCCGCAGGGGATGCTGGTGATGGAGGAGATCATGGATCGCGTCGCCCGGCGTCTCGGTTTGCCCCCGGAAGTCGTGCGCGAGCGCAATCTTTACCACGGCTCCGGCGAGACGAACCGAACCCACTATCTCGAGGACGTCGGCGACAACCGGATTCAGGAAATCTGGC
>JAUXOH010000129.1 GCA_030682505.1 Candidatus Didemnitutus sp.
GCGCTCGGGCTCGCCGAATACGAAGCCATCGAGGCCTTCAAGCGTTACACGCCGGAAAACCTCTAGGCGGATGCGGCCAAGGTTGTGCCGAGCCCGCACTCACACCTTGATGAACCATCCGCGGCGCCACAGCGCCCAAGCCACCGCGAGATGTCCGAGCACGAACGCCACCGCGAAAAGCAGAGAAGCATTGGTCGGACTCGCCAAGGGCGCGAACAGCGTCGAGTAGAGCCAGCCCTTCAGTGACACCTGCTCCACCGCCGCCCCGGTCCAGCGGATCAGGCCGAGCAATCGCCCGGTGAGTCCCGCGAGCACGAACAGGGCAAGGGCGTTCATCCCGTAAATGGTGAAGGGCAGCGCCCAGCTTCGCCAACCGCGCCCATCGATCAACGCGTGGAACGCGGCGAACAACACCATGGCCCAACCAACCATGAAGACCGTGTAGGAACTCGTCCACAGGCTCTTATTGATCGGCAGCCAGGAATGCCAAGCGGCGCCCAGCGCGAGCAAAATCAGCCCACCGACGAAGAGCCCCATCGTCTTTCTTCCTGCACTCGCGGGACCGCGCAGCCAAGCGCCGGACAGCGCACCCGCCAGCACGGTGGCGATGGCGGGAAACGTGGAAAGAATTCCCTCAGGGTCGAAGCCCGGCACGGGAGCACCTGCCCACGTATGACCAGCGAGCAGGTGGGAATCGATCCACCACGCCAGATTGCCCTGCGGAGCGAGCACGCCCGCGCCGTATCCGGGCACCGGCACCAGCATCAACGCCGCCCAGTAGCCGGCCAGCAGTCCGCCTGCCCACGCCGCCTGCCCGCGCGGCCCGGTGCGGAGGCAGATCGCCGCGGCCGCGAGGTAACAGAGGGCGATGCGTTGCAGCACTCCGGGAAGGCGTAACGTGGAAAACGAAAATTGATGGGCCGACAGCAGTCCGAAGGGAAACGCAGCCAGCAACAGCCCGAGGCCGAAGATGATCACTGAACGGCGCAGCACGTGCCGGAACAACTCCGCCCGGTCCGCTCCGTCTGACCTCCGGCGGGCAAATGAAATCGTGAGCGAGACACCCATGATCCAGAGAAAGCACGGGAAAACGAGGTCGGTCGGCGTCCACCCATGCCACGGCGCATGGAGCAGGGCGGGATGGACGGCGCTCCACGTGCCCGGATTGTTGACCAGCAGCATGCCCGCGATCGTCGCACCGCGAAAGGCATCGAGAGAGATCAGGCGACCCGCAGGAATCATGTCCTTCGCCGGTGTCCGCACCTGATCGTCCGGGTTCATTTTGCTTCCGTCGAGGAGGCGAGCAATACGGCCAACTCGTCGAGCTCATCGCGGGTGCGGCGATCGGGCGACGAGACATGGCGATTCAACATCAGGCTGAATGCGAGGCGCTCGCCGGCGGCGTTGTGCACGTAACCCGAGAGCGAACTGGCCCAGCGCAGGGTGCCGGTCTTGGCCCGCAAATTTCCCTCGGCGGGGGTGTTGACCAAGCGCTTGCGAATCGTGCCATCGCGACCAGCCAGGGGAAGCGAGTGCAGGAAGGCCTCGGCTTCGCGATGCCCCGCCATGAATTCGAGCAGCCGCACGGTGGCGGCCGCGGTGGTGAGATTATTGCGAGAGAGCCCCGAACCGTCTTCGAAAATGACGGCATCGGGAGGCACCCCGATGTCGCGCACAAAGCCGTGCAGCGCATCAATCGCCAGTTCATCGCTTTGTTTCCAGCGCGGGGTGTCGGCGGTGCGGAGCAACTCGCCCAGATGGGCAAACACGAGATTGGTTTCGAGGTTTTGCGATGGCTGCATGAACGCAGTCACGAGGTCGCGCATGGTCGGCGAGGCGATCGCGCCGAGCGGCACGGCGGCTGTCGGCGACGCGTCGGGCCACGCCACGCTGCGGGCGACGCCGTCGACCGCGATGCCGGAGCGGACCAAGGCTTCCTTCAACGCGGCGGCAAACCAACGGGCAGGTTGGGGCACGGTGGCCTCGGTCACCTCAACTTCTCCGCCGACGGGCAGACCGCCAAATATCCGCACCCGGTGCGTGCCCGGAAAGCGCAGCACGCGCAGGAAAGATTTCGTGCCGGGAGCTGTCGTCAGCGTGTGATTGTCGATGACGAGCCCCGTGTGTGGCTCGAGGATTTCCACCGTGCAGGGCTGTCCGGCCCCAGCCGCGGGCGCGACTCTCAGTTCGACGTAGTTGTCCCCGAGGGTGAGCGCGGAAATTTCCGCGCCATAGTAATCGTTGAGATCGTCCGCGGTCCAACCGGCTCCGTAGGGTGGGCCGTGCAACCAGGTGGCATCGGCAACCAGATCGCCCCGAATCCGGCGCACGCCCGCTTCGCGCAACGCGGTGACGAAGGGTTCAAACGTCGACCAGAATTCCCGTTTTGCCAGCCGCGGGTGCCAGCTCGGATCGGCGCGTCCGGCAATGACGAGATCGCCCGGCAGATCGCCCTGCGCGTCCACCGGCGCGGTGCCGAGCAGCGGCGTGACGATGCGATAGTCGCCCCCGAGCCGATCCAGAGCGAGGGCACCGACGTAAAGTTTGGCGTTGGACGCGGGGCTGAGGCGCAGGTGTGGTTGGTGTTCGAACAAGGTGCGGCCCGAGTCCAGCGAGACGACCTTCACGCCCCACATCGCACCGGCAAAGCGCGGTTGCGCGACGAACGCCGCGAGTTGTTCCGCCAGCGCCGGCGTTGTCGCGGCGGGGGTCGATTCCGCGGCGCGAAGCGCGACCGTGCACGCGAACGCGAGCAAGAGACAAAACGAACGGGGCCGGAGGGAAGCGGAAGCGATCATACGCGGACGGTGCCCGATCAAGGCCGGGCTCTCCCCGGGAGGCAATGCCAGAGCTGCCGGGTGGCTTTTCCGATCCGCCGTTTCGCGGAACTTACCGCGCCGATGCGACCACACGGCGGTAGAGCGCCTCGTATTGCGGCACGATGGTCGCAGCGGAAAAATGCTGCCGCGCGCGCGCACGACCGGCGCGGCCCATGGCGGCGCGCTGATCGGGATTCAACAACAGGGTCTCGGCGGCAGCTGCGAGCGCAGCCGCGTCACCGAAGGGAACAAGCAGGCCGGTTTCGCCGGACAGCGAAACCTCGGGGATGCCCCCCACGGCAA
>JAUXOH010000130.1 GCA_030682505.1 Candidatus Didemnitutus sp.
CCCAAGCGGCCCTCGCGGGTCTGCTGCACGACAACATGACGGTGGCCGCGGGAGGCTTCGGCCTCTGCGGTATTCCCGAGAACCTCATCGCCGCGCTGCGCGACAGCGCCGTGAAGGGCATCACCATCGTCGGCAACAACGCCGGCGTGGACGACTTCGGCATGGGCCTGCTGCTCAAGACACGCCAGATCAAGAAGGTGATGGCATCCTACGTCGGCGAGAACAAGGAGTTCGAGCGCCAGGTGCTGGCGGGCGAGTTGGAACTTGAGCTGATCCCGCAGGGGACGCTGGCGGAACGGCTCCGCGCCGGTGGGGCGGGCATCCCCGGTTTCTACACCCGCACCGCCTTCGGCACGAAGCTGGCCGACGGCAAGGAAACCAAGAAATTCGACGGCAAGGACTACGTGCTCGAACCCGGCATCCGCGCCGACGTCTCGTTGGTCAAGGCGTGGAAAGGCGACAAGTCCGGCAACCTCGTCTTCCGCAAGACCGCGCGGAATTTCAATCCCATGATCGCCACCTGCGGCACCGTCTGCGTCGCCGAGGTCGAGGAACTGGTTGAAATCGGCGAACTCGATCCCGACCAGATCCACGCGCCCGGCATCTACGTCGATCGCATCATCCAGGGCGTGAATTACGAAAAGCGCATCGAGTTCCGCACCGTGCAGGGCGCCGCCGCGTCGAAGAAAGAGTCGCCGATCCGCGACCTGATGGCGAAGCGCGCCGCCCAGGAGTTACGCGACGGCTACTACGTGAATCTCGGCATCGGCATCCCCACGCTTGTCGCCAATTTCATTCCGGAGGGCATGGACGTCACCTTGCAGTCCGAAAACGGTCTGCTCGGCATCGGACCGTTTCCGGGCGAGGCGGAGGTTGACGCCGACCTGATCAACGCCGGCAAGCAAACCATCTCGACGATTCCGGGCTCCGCATTTTTCTCCAGCGCCGATTCCTTTGCGATGATCCGGGGCGGGCACATCGACCTCTCGATCCTTGGCGCGCTCGAAGTCGCGGACAACGGCGACATCGCGAACTGGATGGTGCCTGGCAAGATGGTGAAAGGCCCGGGTGGCGCGATGGATCTGGTGGCCGGCGTGAAACGCGTCGTCGCCGTGATGGAACATTGCGCGCGGGACGGCAGCCCGAAGATTCTGCGGGAATGCACGCTGCCCATCACCGGCAAGGGCGTGGTCAGCCTCATCATCACCGACCTCTGCGTCTTCGAGGTGAAGCCCGACGGCGGCGGCCTCGTGTTGATCGAGCTACACGAGGGCGTCACGCTCGACGACGTGAAGGCGAAAACCGGCGCTCCGTTCGAGGTGGCGCTAGATTGAGATGAGTATGACAGAGCCAGTCACAGATTTTCGCAATGCTCCGGGCATATGGGTTGCTTCAACGAATCGACTCTTGAACAGCATTCGAGTCCTTGAACGGGGAATAACCATCTCATCGTCTGATTTGGAGAAGTCGGACGCGGAACTGTCGGCGATAATGCTTGCAGGATACGCCTTTGAAAACGCTTTCAAAGCGCATTACGTAAATTCTGGGCGGTTGCTTTTTGTGAACGGCAAACAAACCCTGTTTCGCGATCATGCGTTCATCACATGGGTTACAGGCGAGTCCATCGTGCTTTCAGATTGGGAACGTGAGTCGCTCGATAAAGCGGAATTCTTTTGTGTCGGTTGGGCACGTTACCCGGCGCACAGCCGTTTGGAGAAAGAAAGATCTTTTGAAACTTGGGGCTGGAGTGACGTCGAGCAGGTCCTGGCTGTGACACGACGATTACTGCCAAATTAATTTCTCCGCTTCCGCTACATGTCCTGCATCGATTTTGCGATCAACCGAATCCTTGCAAAGTCCGTCAGAAGTGAGCGGAGTATGCGCACGGGCCGCTATTTGCATCACCACGCTCCCCTGAGAACGACAAAACCGCAGAGGAATTCTCTGCGGTTTTCGTGAGGGACTCTGAGATCGCCTCAACCACCTTGCGGCGGGAAGTTTCTCTACTCTCCGGAGCATGACCGATATTTCAAGGAAAATCATGTCTGCCCCATCTCCGCGCACTCCCCGAACGGTTTATGCCTATGTCGATGGTTTCAATCTCTACCACCGCGTGCTGGAGAATCACACTCGGCGTAAATGGCTCAATCTGTGGGCGTTGATCCAATCGCGGTTCCCCAATGACACCATCGCGCGGGTTCGATTCTTCACCGCCCCGGTGGACGACCGCCATCCGGCTTCCGAGAAGCGTATGCGTCAGGAGACATATTGGCGGGTGTTGCGGGATAGCGGAGTAGAGATTGAGCCTGGCCGGATCGAAGGTCGCGAACGAAAGTGCAAGGCCGACAGTTGCGGCAAGTATCTGTCCTTCGTGCATCCCACGGAGAAGATGTCGGATGTCAGTTTAGCGTTGAGGATTGTCACCGATGCGATCGATGCGCCGCCCGGCATCGTTTGCGTGGTGTCGGCCGATCTGGATGTCTTGCCCGCACTGAAAATTCTGAAGGAGCGCGGCATCAAATCGCGGCGCTGCCTGTTCCTGCCCGGAGGCGATCCAGCGCACTACTTCAGTCGTTTGGAGAATTTCGGTGGAATAGCTTCGATTGGTCAGATCACAGGTCTTGATGTGGAGAATTTCCAGTTCCCCGCCTCATTCTTGCTGAAGAGCGGCCACCTCCTCGCCAAACCTGAGGTGGACCCCGAAAACTGGACAGGCCGGATCGTTAACGCAAACTCAGCCCACCGATCCCCATGTCAAAGAAACGACGTCAGCATAGTCCCGATCTGAAAGCGCGGGTCGGCTTGGAAGCCCTCAAGGGCATCGAGCCGGTCCATAAGATCGCCGCCAAGTACCAGGTCCAC
>JAUXOH010000135.1 GCA_030682505.1 Candidatus Didemnitutus sp.
ACGATGGGCAGGAGATTGTGTTTGCCGAGGGAAGCCATGGAAAAGACCTGATAACCCGCTCCCGCAGGGCCTGCCAGCCGCAACTTGACCTAATCGCCCCGGCGTCGCGGAACGGGGTCCGGTCAAGCGGCGCGGCGGGAAGAGCAGACCTGGCCAACGGTCAGCCCCGGCGTTTCGCTGGAACGACCAGCACCGGACACGGTGCCCGCCGCAGCACCCCATTGGTTGTGCTTCCGGCAATCAAGTCGTAGGCGGCGCCATGACCGTGGCTGCCGAGAACCAGGTAGGTGGCCTTGAGGCGCTTGGCCGTGGCAAGAATCTCCGTCACCACCACGCCGGACTGTTGTACGGCTCGCACCGGGATCTCTTGTCGGACGCATTGCTTGATTAAGGTGCCCAGTTTGCGCGTCGTCACTTCCTTGCTTTCCGCCAGCGTGGGACCGAGCAACTCGTGACCAAGCCCGTAAACATTGACGACGACCGGAGGCTGCACGACGTGCAGGAGCACCAGTTTGCTCTTGGCCAATTTCGCCAATTGGCACGCCGCGCGCATGACACCCGGCGTCACCGCGGAAAAATCGACCGGAACAAGAATGGTTTTCATGACGGGATGAACATACTCTTTTTCCCCTCGGCGCACTGCGCGTTATTTGTTAAATCGCCGCAACGAGAACCAGCGTCCCCCGGCGATTGGTCCGGATGAAAACCAATTAATCCTGGGTTCAGAAACCCTTCATTTCGTCCGGGTAGGGTCGGGTCATGGGTTTTCAATCTGCGTTGCTCGTGTCGCGACTGGTGAACAGCTTCAGCGCAAAAGCGCGCGGCGCCGTTCGTTCTCGTTTTGGGGGCGTGGTGATTTTCGTGGCCGTCATCGGCACGGTCTCCTTGGTGCTTCGCTTCGCTCTGCTGGCGAAGTCATTTGCCGAAATCAATCTGAGTGCAGCGCTGCCGGCCGCCTTCGCGTGGGGTCTGCTTTACGATCTCGGTGCGGCGGCCTTTGCCAGCCTTCCCCTGATTGTGCTGCTGGCCTTCCTGCCCGCGAGCTGGGGCACGAGGAAATGGCAGCGCCTGCTCACGCACTTCGCCGGTGGTTTGTTCCTTTTCGGACTATTGTTCGGTGCCGTGGCGGAGTGGACCTTCTGGGACGAGTTCGGCGTTCGCTTCAATTTCATCGCCGTCGACTATCTGGTCTACACCACGGAGGTCATCGCCAACATTCGCGAATCCTACAGCATTCCCCTGATCGTGAGCGGCGTGCTCGGCGGCACCTTGATGCTCGGCGGCCTCCTCCTCGCCACCGGTTGGCCCACCCAAGGGCTCGCCCACGCCGCGGCGCCGGCGCGCACCCGCTGGAGTGCCGGGCTGGTTTGGTTCGTCGCCGCCCTCGGCCTCGGGCTTTTCTTGACTGAAAAGCAGCTCCCGGAGTTTGCGAACAACTACCACCGCGAACTCGCCAAGAACGGACTGTGGTCGCTCTTCGCTGCGTTTCGGAACAACGCCCTCGATTACGAACAGTTCTACGAGACGCTTTCGCCGGAGCAGGCCTACGCCCTATTGCGCGCCGACTTGACCGAAGATGGTTCGATGCTGCTCGAACCCCGGAGCATGGACACGCTGCGGTATGTGAAGAATTTCGGGCCCGAGCTTCGACCCAATGTCATCCAAATCACCGTGGAAAGTCTCAGCGCCGACTTTCTCGGCACTTTGAACCACACTTCTGGACTGACCCCGAAGCTCGCAAAACTTGCCCGCCACAGTCTGGTCTTCGAGAACTTTTACGCCACAGGAACGCGCACCGACCGGGGCATGGAGGCTCTGACTCTTTCCCTTCCGCCGACGCCGGGTCGATCGCTGATCAAGCGACCGAACAACGAGAAGCTTTTCACCTTGGGTTCTGTCTTCCGGTCAAAGGGCTACCGCACCGCATTCATTTACGGCGGCTATGGCTACTTCGACAACATGAACTATTTTTTCGGCCAGAACGGATACCAGGTGATTGATCGCAGCAGCGTTTCCAGCGCCGACGTCACGTTTGCCAACGCGTGGGGAGCCTGCGACGAGGACCTCTACCGGTGGACCGGCCGCGAGGCCGACGCGGCTCATGCCGCCGGTCAGCCCTTCCATTTCTTCGTGATGACCACTTCCAATCACCGACCCTATACCTTCCCCGAGGGCCGGATCGATCTGCCTTCCAAGATCTCCGGGCGCGCGGGAGCGGTGAAATATTCCGATTTTGCGATCGGGGAGTTTCTGCGCGCGGCGGCGACCAAGCCATGGTTCAAGAACACGGTCTTTGTCATCGTCGCCGATCATTGCGCCTCGAGTGCCGGCAAGTCGGAATTGCCGGTTCCAAATTACCATATCCCCCTGATCATTTACGCGCCCGGCGGCCAGATCGCGCCGGGTCGGATCACAACCTTGACGAGTCAGATGGACTACGCTCCCACGCTGCTCGGCCTGCTCAATTGGAGCTATCCCACGCGTTTCTTTGGACATGATGTCCGGCGCATTCCCTTGAAAAAAGCTCATGCGCTGCTCGGCAACTACCAGAAATTGGGGCACCTGAAAGAGAATCACTTTGTCGTCCTCAAGCCGCAACGGAAGATCAGCAGCTACCAAGTCGATTTGCCGAACGCAACCCAGGTGCCGACTCCCGACAACAAGCAGGACACGCAGGAAGCCATCAGTTTTTATCAGGTCGCAAACCTCGCCTACAAAGAGGGAACCTATCGCGAGTTGACCGCGGCGGAAAACGCCCGCTACACCTTGCTGGGTGAAGAACGGGCTCGAACGGTGCCGGTCGCTGCGACCATCGCGGGAAACCATTAAGCGATGCGCCCCCCCTTGCGCCTATCGGCGCTGCTCCTCCTCGGCTCATGGAGCGCGCCCTTTTTCGCGGCGGAACCCGCGGTAACCGACAGCGCCTTGCAAGTGCAGGGCATCTTCAATTCCGCGCTGCCCGGCACCGAGCAAAAGAGCTCGCTCCACCTTTTATTCAAACCGCACTTCGGTGACTTGATCAACAAGGACAATCTCCGCATTCCCCTCGGCATTCGGTATGGCTTGACGGAGAATTGGGAGGCCACCGCGGAACTCGAGGCCTATATTTCGCATGGAATCGGCGATGAGCCCTTCTTGAACCGCAAAGGATTCTCCGAGTTTCACCTCGGCACGAAATACCGGCTGGGTACCCGCATTCTCCAAGACTGGGATGCCGCCATTGGCATCGACTATACCCGACCGCTCGGCAGTCCTCCGCTCGACGTCACCGATGGCCTGGAACACATCGCACCCTACTTCACTTTCGCCCGGCCACTGCCGAATTTTGAAAACGTCCGCGTGTTCTGGGGTCTCGGTGCGGATCTGGTCAACCGCACCTCGACGCTCGGACGGCTCGAGAAGAACCAATTGGGCGACGATACCGCGACCCTCACCGGGGGATTCGTCTGGGACCAAGGCCGCTATCATTACACGCTCGAGGCAAACTGGACCACCACCGACGGGATCGGCGGTCCTTTGCAGGGGAATGTGTTTTCCCTGCGACCGGGCGTCGTGTGGCAAGTGCCCCCCGAATACACCTTCGGATCCCGAGGTCAATGGTTGCTCG